>NZ_JAJBNQ010000014.1:0-98551 GCF_020538025.1 Blautia sp. MSK17_66 | reverse complement strand
ATCCCGCATAAAATCAAGGTATATTAGAATGTAGAATTTACTTTTTCATTCAAGCTGGGAATCATCCATTCAAAGGAGGTTTCCTTTCCACAGTAATTCAGAACCGGATGACCTGTATCATTAATCTCTTTCATTTCTTTTCTTGATCTGGCATCCATCCACATCATGGCGTTCATAAGCGGATAACCATTCTCATTCACTGCTATTGCAGTGGTGGAAGTAGCACATACACAACAGGCTCTGATGTTCTGTCTGATTTCACTTTCCACTGTATGTGCGATTTTTTCAAAAATTCCGTTGACAGCTTCCCACCAATTCAACGGATTCTGCTCAGCCCATCCAACCTTAGGAAATTCTGTCTCCCATTTCTGTTCCTGTTCAAAGATCAGTTTTCCTCCGGTATCACTGATTCCAATCCGCACACCCTGAGTTCCTGTGTCTATCCCCATAAAATAAGCTTCCATCTTTAACCTCCGCACCAATAAAATCGGAATTTTCTTATTTGCTTTTGTGCTTCTATTAGTTTTGATGAACATTTGTTACTGTACTTGTATCGTTTGTTTATAATTGAATATTACTATATGCTTTTGATATTGTCAATCATTTTTTGGAAGTTTGTCTGATTTTTGCTTGTTAATAAATTATTTTAGTTAATTTTTTCATTATAAATCTGTCTGTTCTTTCTTTTCATTCGTCATTTTGCCCAATATTCGAATTTTATTCAAATATTTTGACAACAAATCCACAAATGCCTTATTGCGATACAGAACACTTTGTGTTATACTCGCAATAAGTAAGTAAATCTTAACTATTATGAAAAAGAAAGAGACTATTGCCTATGCCTGATTACAAACGAATCGAATTACTTGTCAAAGTAGCAAAACTTTATTATGAAAATGACTACAGCCAGGAGATGATTGCGAAGAAACTCGGGCTTTCCCGTCCGTATATTTCCAAACTTCTGAACGAATCCAAGTCTAACGGTATTGTCAGGGTTCAGGTCGTAGATCCTTTAAGTATCGAAACCCCTCTGGAGAAGAATCTCCGCGAGCACTTCGGCCTGGAGAAAGTCCGGATTGTTCCGATGTCCGAAGGAACAGCATCACTTTCACGGCTTGGACTGGAAGCAGCCAGATATCTCGACACCATTCTTCAGGATGGAGACATTATCGGTCTTTCCTGGGGAGCAACTGTTTATGAATGTTCCAAAGCTCTGATTCGAAGAGATGATCTTCGGAACATTATCAATGTTCAGCTCTGCGGCGGTGTCAGCAACCTGAACAAGAACGTTTTCGCAACAGAGATCGCACAGAATTTTTCTGCTGCACTTGGAAGTTCTTCTTTTATCCTTCCTATGCCTGCAGTTCTTGATTCCAGAAAGATGAGAGATCTTCTGGAAAAAGATCACAATATGGGCAAGGTTTTCCAGTATGGTCGTGACGCCAACATCGCACTCGTGACTATGGGTTCTTTCGGACCTAAGAGTGCACTTGTACATACCGGCTACATCAGCCAGGACAAGATGGATGAGCTTTCTGCCAGAGGTGCAGTCGGCGATATCTGTACACATCTCATTGATATTAACGGAAATATCTGCGATCAGGAACTGGATCAGCGCACAGCCGCTGTCCCGCTTGAGGATATCCGAAATAAGAAATACCGGATCGGTGTTGCCCAGGGTCTCAGCAAAGTAGACTGTATCCTCGGTGCACTTAAGGGTAAGATCGTCAATGTCCTGATCACAAACGAAGAGACTGCACAGTGGGTTCTCAGCAAGGATGAGCAGCTCTGTGCCGATGCTGTATAGACTGCCAGTTCACTTTAGTTGTCTTTTCGATATGTATCAAACAGCAAAATGCCCTCTGCATTTCAAACTGAATGCAGGGGGCATTTCCTGTTTGTCTTTTTTATTTATTTTGCGTAGTATGCGTCCATGAACACTTTCTGTACATCTACAAGGGTTGCTTCTCTTGGATTCTCCGGCATTCCGGTATCTTCGAGTGCATGAAGAGAAAGTGTCAGCACATCCGACGGTTTGAATGCAGTCTCTGATAATTTCGGGATATGTATTCTTTCTGCAAGCTGTTCAATATAGGTGATTGCTGCATTTGCTGCCTGATCTGGTGTCATATGTGCTGTATTGATCTTGAGTGCACGTGCAATATCTGCATAGCGTTCCTTACAGGAAGGGAGATTGAATTTCATTACGTGTGTAAGGAGGATCGCGTTTGCAACTCCATGCGGTGTATTATAAAATCCACCAAGCTGATGAGCCATCGCATGTACCATGCCAAGTCCTGCATTGGAAAAAGCAAGCCCTGCCATATATTCTGCCCAGCACATATCTGTTCTTGCATCCATGTCGCGTCCATTTTCGCAGGCTTTCTGCAGGGATTTGGCTACCAGTCCGATTGCTTCAAGTGCCAGACCGTCAGTAAACGGAAAATGCGACTTCGCAACATAGGCTTCGACCGCATGGGTCAGAGCATCCATTCCGGTAGCTGCGGTAAGGGGTGCCGGCATATCCACCATCAGTGCCGGGTCGTTCAGTGCCAGATAGGAAAGGCAGTGTGCATCGACCATCAGCATCTTTACTTTACGAACTTCATCTGTTACTACATATGCTCTGGTAACTTCTGATCCTGTTCCGGCTGTTGTATTGATCGCGATCAGCGGAACACCGGATTTCTTTGATTTGTCAAGTCCATTGTAATCTTCGATATTACCGCCGTTTTTTGCCAGGATACTGATTGCTTTGGATACATCCAGCGGGGAACCGCCTCCGATTCCGATCAGGTAGTCGCATCCCTCTCTGTCGTAAACTGCCTTCGCCTCATTGACCAGGGATACGGTCGGGTTTGGCTTAACTCCGGTATACAGCGCATATGGTTTACCGGCACGATCCAAAACATCTGTTACCTTCTTCACTGTACCAATCTTATACAATCCCTCATCCGTAACGACCAGCGCCTTATTTCCGGCTATGGTATCGATATATCTTGGTATCTCCTGAATGCAGCCCTTACCAATGATGGTATGTGCAGGCTGGTACAATTCTTTGTAGTTCATATTGACTTCCTCCATTCATCCTAAGCCTTTCTATGAACAAATGATACGCATTAAGTAACTTTCGTTCTTGATTCAGAGTATCATATTGCTTTAAAAAAGTCAATATTTATCGGAAGATTATGGGTGAACCAGTACTTTCATTGCGTTTCTGTCTCTGATTGCCAGGAAGCCTTCTGAAATATCCTTCAGATCATAGACATCTGTTACATATTTTTCCAGGTTCAGTTTTCCCTCTTCCACATATCTGATGATTTCTTTCATCATTCCTGCGGTAGTTGCATGAACACCATGAATGGAAAGTTCTTTGTAATGAATCAGATTACTGTCCAGATATCCTTTTCCGTCGCCTGCAATTCCACCGAACAGG
The DNA here is from genome assembly GCF_020538025.1 of Blautia sp. MSK17_66. Taxonomy (NCBI): domain Bacteria; kingdom Bacillati; phylum Bacillota; class Clostridia; order Lachnospirales; family Lachnospiraceae; genus Blautia; species Blautia sp. MSK17_66. Next base: position 95,115 of record NZ_JAJBNQ010000014.1, on the reverse strand, counting down.
CTGATTCGTCCTCTCTTGGCTGCGATGATCTGTGCTTCTGTGTGGGCACTCGGAACAGAAAGTGCTGTGATTACAACATTTGCGCCTCTTCCGTTCGTGATTCGTTTCACTTCCTCTACAGTGTCCTGCTCCTTCGGATTGATTACGATAATGTCCGGAATCATTTTCTTTGCAATCTCAATTCTTGGTTTTGCAATTTCTACCATGATAATCTTGGATGCACCTGCAAGACGGGCAAGTTCTGCATGAATACAGCCAATGTATCCACTTCCATAGATGACTACATAATCATCTGGCTGAATATTCAGATAGGTCTGTGCGTTAAATGCACATGCTGCCGGTTCAGAAAGTGCTGCTGACATATCAGAAACACTGTCCGGAATTTTGATCACATTTCCCATATCAATAACGTGCTTCGGAATTTCCATTTTTTCTGCAAAAGCACCTTCATACTGGAAACCAAATGTCTTAAGAGAATCGCACATATTGGTGTGACCGGTCTGGCAGGGCCAGCATTTGCCGCATCCTACTGCCGGTGCTACCGTTACACGGTCTCCTTTTTTGAATCCTTTTCCTTCTGCATACGCACCGACATGTATTACAACTCCTGCCGATTCATGTCCCATGATCCTCGGTGGGGTAATTTTGGCATTGCCTTTCATAAAAGTTCTGAAATCGGTTCCGCAGATAGATGCATAATTAATTTTTACAATCATGTTATCTGCTTTCGGAACTGGTTCCGGCATCTCTTTGATCACCATTTTTCTTTCTTCATTCATCACATATGCTTTCATTTTGCCGGAAACAGTTGTTTCTGATACATATTCTGTAATTGTATTCCGTACAATAGATTCTACCTGTGATTTTGTCAAACTCATTTCTCCGTTCCTCCTGTCAGCCTTTATTCATTCGCAAGATCCTGGATCCTCTTATAGAAATCATGCAGCTCTGTCACATATTTCTTATACAGATTCATGTATTTATAATACCGTTTTCCATTCTCCGGATCTGGTGTGTAGATTGTCTTGCTGCTTACAAATTTCTTTGCGGTTTCTTTAAGATCTCCAAATACACCAATTGCATTTCCGGCGAGAATGGATACGCCCCACATTGCCACGTCATCTCTGTTGATGGTCGTATACTTTTTGTTCTGGATATCTGCACTGAGCTGCGTCCAGACCGGTGATTTTGCACCGCCTCCTATAATTTTGACCAGATCAATCGTATATTCCGGATACAGTCTCTCAATGCTGTTCATACATAACGTAAAATCATAAGTAAAGCTTTCAATCAGAGCTTTGTAAAAATGCGCTTTGCTGTGGCTCCAGTCATATCCCATCCACATTCCACGAAGTGCACCATCAGATGGCATGGAATTTCCTCCAAGGAGTCCGATCGCCATCAGTCCGTCACATCCAGGCGGGATGTTTTTCATTTCTTCTTCCATCTGTGCAAACATCTCTTTGGAAGTGATTCCTTCGTGTTTCACAAAAGTGTTCATAAACCAGTCCAGTGTAATTCCTGAACCTGCAACAAAGTGTGTCGCATAGAAGTCACCTGGAATCGCCGATGGCAGAACATCCAGTCTGCGTTCTTCCATATCCGGTCGATATTCCGGTACACAGGTGCTGACTTCGCCGTAAGATGAAGCTTCAAAAATCGTATCACCATAGTCCACAATTCCTGCCCCCAGGCATCCTGCTACTTTGTCACCTGCACCGGAAACCAGTGGAATTCCCTCTGTAAACCCTAACTCTGCTGCCATTTTTTTGTTCAGATGTGCACAGATATGATTTGAATTTACGATTCTCGGAAGATATTTCTGGTCCAGATGGATCGCATCACAGATTTCATCTGACCAACGGTCGTTCTGCACATCTGCAAGTCCTGTCCACTCTGTAAACGATCTGTCCATTACTGCATCTTCTGTAGAGATGTCGCCCAGTTTTCCGATTACATAGCCACTGATCATCAGATACTTCGCAATCTTTTCGCTTTCTTTCGGATATTCGCTGCGGAACCATTCTACCTTTGGTGCCATCTGTGGAAAGTTGGTTCCTCCGACTCTCAGGAACTCATCTTTTAATTCTTTCATCTGCCGCTCTGCATATGGCATATAACGGCTGTCCAGGGAACAGGACCAGGTTGTGATATCATTCCAGTCTTTATCAACTCCCATGAATCCTGACATCTGTCCGGTAAAAGAAATCGCTGCGATATTCTTCTTTCTGTCACCGATTTTTTCTCCGACTTTTTTCATGCACGCAATTACCGATGCAAGAAGTTCTTCTCCTTTCTGAATAAAAACTCCCGGCTTTGGACGGTAGTCTTTCACAGGTTCCATCTCAATTGCAATGCACTGACTTTCTGTATTGTAAACCCCTGCTTTGATAAAGCTTGTACCAAGGTCAACCGCCATTAATAATATTTCTTTCATACTCAATCTGCCCTTTCTGAATTTGTGCGTCAGTCTGATGCATAAAGGATTCCCCATTCTTTTCGGGTCTTTTCTATCAGTTCTCCAATTGCGATCGACTCTTTCCAGGTGAAATGCGGACACTCCTTCTTTCCCTGTTCCAGACATTTCATAACTTCCTGTATTTCATACTGAAATCCTGTTTCACAGTACTCCTCACTGAAACATTCTTTTTTTCCATTGTTTAAAATCAGCTTTGCCGTGGTCGGATGCCAGAATTCCGGTCCTATCAGGATCTTGCCTTCCTCTCCTACGATCTCCACTTCTGCATTTCCTATCTGATTAAATGCTCCGCTCAGTATTGCTGCTCTGCCTTCTGAATACGTGAGAAGCATTTGGAAACATTCATCTACCTCTCCGTTTGATTTCATATTGGAATAAATCTTCTGTGGGTCTTCCGGGAATACCAGATACGACATTCCAAGAGAATAAATTCCAACATCCCGAAGTGCACCTGCTGCATATTTGATTCCGGCTTTCCAGGGCTGCCAGTCATCAATATCCGGCTTGATATCAAAGCCGGCACGGACTGTCAGTGGCTTTCCGATCCGTCCTTCTTTGATCCAGTTTCTTGTCTGTATGACTGCCGGAAAACATCTCGTCCACATGCCTTCCATCAGGAATGTATTCTTTTCTTTTGCTTTGTTCAAAACTTGCGTAAGCTGCTTTCCATTATCAACCATTGGTTTTTCGCTCAGTACAGGGATTCCTCTTTCCAGAATCTCCATAATATATTCAAAATGACAGGAATTCGGAATTGCCAGATATACGATATCGATTTTTTCTGTATCCAGCATTGTTTTCAGATCTGTGTAGACTTTTTCACAACCATAGTTCTGTGCAAATTTTTTGCCTGAATTTTCACTTCTGGAAACAACAGCTTCCAGAATCGCATCCTCCACTGCACGCATCCCGGATGCAAATTGATTCGCGATATATCCTGTCCCGATAATCGCCCATTTTGTTTTTACTGCCATATCTTTCAGCACTCCTTATTCAGAAAAGCACCACATAATAACATTCCCTCGTTATCCTGCAGTGCTTTTCTCTTTTACCTGAAACTATATTTAATTAATGCAGGATTTCCTTTAGTATGTATTTCCGTCATACTGGTCGAGATTTTCTTCTGTGATGTTGTCGCCGCTTACATAGTAATGTTTTGCAACCTCATCTTCTTTTCCTGCCCAGATAAGTTCTGCACATTCCATTGCTTTGTTTGCGATCGTCTTCGGAAACTGTACCGGTGAGCAGAGGATCTGTCCTTCTTTGATCATATCGATATCATTCTGTGCACCATCGATATCTACTACAGAAATCTTGCCTTCCAGACCTGCTGCCTTGATTGCTGCCGCTGCACCCTGTGCTGTCGGAGAGTTGATTGCAAAGACTCCCTTTACATCCGGATAAGTCTGAAGGAAGGATTCCATAATACTCTGTGCATCTTCTACTACGCCAAAAGCATCCTGGTCTGCTACGATCTCTACATTCGGATAAGACTCCTCGATCACTGACTTAAGACCTTCTACACGCTCACGTACTGCCTGAAGTGTTGACCAGTTGATAACTACGATCTCACCTTCGCCGTCAATGGAATCACAAAGTGTCTGCGCTGCCATTTTTCCCATTGCCACATTATCAGATTCTACAATAGATGCGATCAGATCTTTATCTTCTACGTTGGAATCAATCGCAATTACAGGAATGGAAGCTCTCTCTGCTTCCTGCAGTGCAGGTTTGATTCCATCTTTGTCAAGAGCATCTACAAAAATAACATCTACGCCTCTGGCAACCATCTGTGTGATATCCTCTACCTGTGTGTTGATATCATTTGCCGGGTCAGGTGCGATCACTTCTGCATCAATACCGCCTTTTTCCAGTGTAGCTTTAACACCGTCGATCTCTGCGAGGAAAAATGCATTTGCATGTGTCTGTACAGAAACACCGATTGTTTTGCCTTTGCTCAGTTCGGTAGCAGCAAACGGCAGTCCATCTTCCGCTTCAAGAGGGTCTACATAAACCACATCTTCATCCCCTGCGGCTTCTGCGGTCTCTTCTTCTGCAAATACTGATACTGCGGACACACTTCCCATACTGCATACCATTGCTGCTGTCATTAAAACTGCTACTAACCTTTTTTTCATCCTTGAATCCTCCCTTGTTTGTTTTTTATATTAATTTTTTATTTTTTCTTTATCTGAAGATCAACGAATACTGCCCCGAGAACTACAACGCCCTGACACACATACTGCCAGTAGAACGGCACGTTCATGAAATTCAGTCCACTGCTTAAAAGATCCATGATCAGTGCGCCGATAAAAGTGGCTCCGATTCTTCCAACACCACCACTCATACTGGTTCCACCTACAACTGCAGCTGCAATTGCAGTAAGCTCTGATCCCTGTCCAAGTGTCGGCTGTCCACTGTACAGTCTGGAACAGGAGATAACACCATAGATACCATACAAAAATCCAGCAAATGTATATACGATCCAGATAACTTTTTTGCTGTTGATTCCTGAGAATCTGGCAGCTTCTGCATTTCCGCCGATTGCATATACTTCACGGCCAAACTTTGTCTTATTGAGCAGAACATAAGTGATTGCCAGAATAACAGCTGTATAGATAATCGGATATGGAATCGTATTCATTAAATATCCGTTTCCGATTTCTCCGAAATCACCGGAAATACGAATCGGTGTACCTGCAGAACAGGTGTAGGCAATTCCTCGTCCAATGTTCATGGTTCCAAGAGTTACAATGAATGGTGGAATTTTTGTATTTGCAACGATTCCACCGTTTATTGCACCAAACACAGTTGCGATCAGAACACCTACCAGAAGTGCACCTGCTGGATGCAAACCATTGGAGATCAGGAGTGCACAATAGGTACTTGCACATGCCATCAGCGCACCAACAGAAAGGTCGATACCACCTGTGATAATGATGAGCGTTACACCAAATGCTGCAATACTGTCAAGACTGGTGATTCTTAAAATATTGATAACATTTGCTCTTCCCCAGAATTTAAATTCTGTCAGAAATCCAAATACGAGAAAGATTCCCAGTGCTCCTGCCAGAATGCCTTTATTCAGGTATAAATACTTCATAACCGGATTTTTTGGAACGCCTCCGGAGATTTTTTCCTTCTTTGTTGTCATTTGTTGGCACCTCCTGTTGCATATTTTAATACCAGTTCTTCTGACAGTTCTTCTCTTGCCAGTTCACCTGTCTTCTGTCCTTCATGCATTGTAATCACTCTTGTTGAAAGATTCAGGATCTCCGGAAGTTCTGATGATATGAAAATAATTCCTACCCCTTCTTCTGCCAGCTCTGTGATCATTTTATAGATTTCAAATTTTGCCCCTACATCAATTCCCCTTGTCGGTTCATCCAGAATCAGAATCTTCGGGTTGGTAGCCAGGCATTTTGCAAGAACGACCTTCTGCTGATTTCCACCGGATAACTGCCCTGTAATGTGCGCTGCAGAAGTTGCTTTTGTCCGCATTTTTTTCATATATTTTTCTACGATCTCTGTTTCCTGCTTTTTGTCTGTTTTTACTCCGTGGATCAGTTTGTCCAGAATCGCCAGAACTGTATTAAACCGAATATCCTGTATGAGAACCAGACCCTGTTCTTTTCTGCTCTCAGGTGCCAGAATAATGCCTGCTTCAATTGCTTCCTTTGGATTTGATACTTTAAACTCTCTGCCCTCCAGCCATACGTTATAAGCAGCTCCTTTATCCACACCGAACAAATACCTCATAATCTCTGTTCTGCCGCTTCCCACCAGACCGTAGAAGCCAAGGATTTCACCCTGATGCAGTTCAAATGAAATATCTTTGAGAAATTTCCCATCATCCAGATGTTCCACTCTCAAAAGTTCTTTGCCTTTTGTCAGGTTTACTTCCGGATAAACATCTTTCATTTCACGTCCAACCATGAGACGGATCACATCATCGTAAGTTACCTCCCCAATATTCCTGGTTGCTATGTACTGTCCATCACGGAACACCGTAATCCTGTCTGAGATCTGGAATACTTCATCCATACGATGTGAAATATAAATGATTGCAACTCCCTGATTCTTAAGCATCTGAACAAATTCAAGAAGCTGTACTGTCTCACGCTCGGTAAGAGATGCTGTCGGCTCATCCATGATCAGAATCTTGCTGTCAACCGAGAGTGCTCTTGCGATCTCTACCATCTGCTGCTGTGCTACTGTCAGATTTGCCGGATAATCATTTACGTGGATCACATCCTGAACGCCCAGTCTTTCCAGAACTTTATAAGCATCTGCTTCCAGTTTCCTGTCATCTACAAATCCACTCTTTTTGGATGGCATCCTGCCGAGATAAATATTCTCTGCAACTGTCATATATGGAACAAGACTCAGTTCCTGATGAATAACTGAAATTCCAAGTTCTTTTGCATCACTTACTTTTTCAATTTTTACTTCTTTTCCATTGATAAAAATCTGTCCTTCTGTCGGTGTATGAATTCCCGCAAGAATTTTTATCATGGTTGACTTTCCGGCTCCGTTTTCTCCGAGAAGTGAATGGATCTCTCCTTTTCTCAGATCAAACTGGATCTTATCCAGAGCTTTTACGCCGGAAAAGTGTTTAGAAATATTTTTCATTTCCAAAATAGTTTCCATACTCACACCCCATACATTTCACTTTTCTTCTGTTGCTCATGTTGTTTTCCGTTTCGTTTTTGTTAATCAAATTATAGCAGGCTGACCACTTTAATCTATCTTCCACTTTTGGTTTTTGTTTGTCATTTTTGTTTTTATAAAGCAAAAAAACAGTAATGTTTTTGGTGATTTTCACCATATCGCATTACTGTTCATTGTTAAATTTGTTTTATTTTATTGTCTTTTTTATCTGTTTTCTGGTTATTTTTTGTCCTGTTCCAAAATCTGTCTCATCGTTTCGATATAGTCTCTTGCTTCTCCCGGACGGCTTCTCGACAGAAGAATTCCCGGAATTACAATTTCAGATTCATAATCCTTTCCCATCAGATATCTGCACAGATTTTCCATGGAACGTTCCCCAAGCTGTACCGGATCCTGACCACCAAGTGCCTGCAGGATATTATCATCATCCAGCATCATGTTCACCAGCTGCTCCGTAATATCAATTCCAAACACCGGAATCTTCAGTCCCGCATTCTGCACCGCCATAACGGCTCCGACTGTACCGCCTTCGTTCGCGCAGAAGATCATATCCAGATCCGGATTGGCATCCAGCACTTCTTTGACAATTGGTGTCGATGTACTTGCATCCCAGGCATCCACATCCTGAACAACATCAATCAGACTCTGTGTCATGGACAAAAATCCTCTCGTCCGGCTTTTACTGGTATCCGGAAGCAGTGCACTGAACTGGATGATTGCAGTTTTTGGCTTCCTGTCCGGAAAATTTTCCCGGATATACTCTGCACATTCTTTTCCAACCATCTGTCCGATATTGTACTGGTTCGCTTCGCAATATCCTGTCAGCCATTTACTTTCCATGCTCAGATCCACAGAATAAATGTCAATTCCCTGTTTTGCCGCATTTTCCAGACCTGCAAGCGATCCCGTCGGACTGACCGGATAAATGCAGATTGCATCCACTTCCTGCTCCATATAGTCACTGAGCAGTCGTGTTTCCCTTTCCAGTTCTCCACCGCTCTGCCCTTCAATGACGGTTGCCCCATATTTTTCTGCTGTAACGCGCATGGCAGTCTGCATTACTTTTTCGGTCTGATCTTCCAGAAGAATTACAGATGCAATTGTCGTCCCTTTTAAATCATCATTTTTCTCTTCATTTGCCAAATTTTCTGTATTTTCGTTTTTCATCTCCTGTATCCGGACTCCCCAGATCAAAGCGACAGTAATACCAATGACAGCCAAAAACAGAAGCCCTATTTTCTTTCTTTTTTCCATTCTTATCACTTTCCTGTGTATTCATCTTTTACCGCAGAACGCATCTGCCGGAATGCAGATGGTGTCAGTCCTTCTTTTTCCTTAAATATGGTCGAAAAATACTGTACATTCGTGTACCCTACCGCCTCAGCAATATCGTACAGCTTCATATTTGTCTGAGTCAGCATCATTTTTGCTTTTTCTACCCTTACATTGATCAGATAATTTGAAAAAGTGCATCCCATCTGTTCGTGAAAAAGTTTGCTGAAATACGAAGTATTCATAAAAAAGCGGCCGGCAATATCCCTGGTGGACAATGCTGTATTGTAATTTTCTTCTACATACTGCAGAACCTGATCAATCATCCAGTGCTTTCTTTTCCCGTTGTTTTCCTGATAGACTTCTACAAGTTTTTCGACAAATTTTCTGAGGCAGTCCCACATTTCCGTTACAATCGTATCGCTTCCAATATAAATCAGCTCCCGCATGACAGTCATGCACTGCATCGCCAGTTCATCTGCATACGCCTCGCACTCCGGAAGACATGCTCCTGCAATCCTGTTAATAAAATTCATATAAAACAACTGCAGTTTCATCATATCTGCACTCTGCAGACGTCTGGAGGAACTTTGCAGCATCGCCTGAAGTTCTGTCTGTGCTTTTTCTGAATCTCCATTACGGATTTCTTTAATCAGCAATTTAAAATCATATTCTCCATAAACATCATCAAATCTGGTATTCAGTTCCTGCTCTGTCTCCTGATTACGAAGTGCCAGGATTCTTTTTTCTTCGGCACGTTTCTCTTTAATCTTCTTCTGTGCCATTTCATAAGATCTGTGGATTCCGGAAAAATCATCAGTCACATCTCCTGCTGCCATAAACAGTGATATATTCAGTTCCTTCTGCAATGCCTCAAGAATCAGCTGAACCCAGTTTTCTACCCGCTCCATGAACTTCGCTTCCAGATCATCCCCGAATAAAAGCAGTACGATCTGGCTTCCTCTCATATAAAGATACTGACATTCATAGCAGTCTTCCTGAAGATTTCGTCTGAGCCACTGGTACACAGACCACATATCTGATTTCACTTTATCATTCACAAAAAAGGTATGCTCTCTGACCTGCATATTCACAACTGCTGCCGACTGAAATGGAAAACCTATTTCTTTCCTGCTTAATTTTTGCAGAAGTTCTTCTGTTCGTTTTTCTGAAGTTTCAAAAATCAGATCTTCATAAATATGTTCCATCAGCATTTCAGATGCCGCTGACTGTTTATCAAACACTGTTTCTTTATTTTTTTCTTTTTTCAGTTCTTCCACACAGCGTTTGACGCTATCCAGCAGTTCTTCTTCATCCACCGGTTTCAGAAGATAGTTTATTGCACCCATGCGGAGTGCTCCCTGTGCATATTCAAAATCATCATACCCACTTACTACGATCATTTTGGAAAATATGGAGTTTTCATTTAATTTTTTCATAAGATCAATTCCAGACAGTTCCGGCATTCTGATATCTGTAATCACAATATCCGGTTTTTCTTTCAGTGCGATTTCCAGTGCTTCGCCTCCATCTTCTGCCTCATAAACTTCTGAAATCCCATATGATGACCAGTCGATTGTCGATACCAGCCTTTTTCGTAGCCATAGTTCATCTTCTGCAATTAACAGCCGCAATATCACACAACTCCTTTCTCCACTTCAGAAATATTTTCCAGTCTGATTACTGCTGTGGTTCCCTCTCCATAAGTACTTCGGATCGTAAGCCCGGAACGTTCCCCATATTGAAGCTGGATCTGATAATTCAGATTTCTGAGTGCATATCCTTTGTTTCCCATAGAATTCTCAAAAGTATTATCACATATCTTTTCGTTCAGTTTTTCCAGCTCCATTTCACTCATCCCAATTCCATCATCTTTTACGGTAATCTGTACACAGTCTTTTTCTTTTAAAGCAGTTATTTCTATCTTCCATTTGTCACTCTTATTTCGAAATCCATGAATTACCGCATTCTCCACCAATGGCTGCAGAAGGAACTTCGGAACCGCCAGTTCTTCCACTTCCGGATCGATATCATACACAAATGTGATCTTATTATTGACCCGCACATTCTGTACTATGATATACTGCTTTGACAGTTCAAACGCTTCTCTGAAGGTTACGATCCGCTTTCCTCCTGATACTGCGATCCGGAAAAATTTTGATAATGCCATAACAAGCTGTGCAATTTCTTCCTGCTTGTTGATTTTTGCAATGCTGTACGCAGATTCCAGTGAATTGTACAGCATATGCGGATCCAGTTCTGTCTGAAGCATCTGGATCGTTGTCATTGTAACTTTGTCCTTCTGTTTAAGAGCTGCCCTCGCTATATTACATACACGTTCTGTCATCCTGTAAAATTCGTCACTGACTTCCATATATTCATCTGCCTGTCGTCCTTGTTCCGGTTTTTGCAGTACATCCGGAACTTTATTCTCCGAAACCTGTTTTTCGATATCATGAAGAACCGATAGCATTCTCTCATTTCTCTTTTCTATCATTGCATTTACAGTCCAGGCTGCACCAAAGGCCACTGCTGTCAGAAATACAAATGCAAAAACTTTGATTTCATCTGGAAAACCATTTTCTGACAGAATTTTTCCTGCATCTGTCACACTCACATAATACCAGTTATTTGCTGCAGAATAGTTCCAGTTTAATATGTAATTTCTTCCATCAATTTTCAGTTCTCCTATCTGTTCATCTTCTTTTGATGTGATATAGTTTATGATATCTGTATAGGGATCTTTGACTTTTTTGAAATCCTGCTGCTCTTTGGTACTTACTATATTTCCATAAGGATCCAGAATTGCAAGCCAGGTCGGCTGAATCTGAAAATTTGCAGACAAAAGCCTGTTGATATAACGCTCATCCACGCAGGCAGTCAGATATAGTTCGTTGCCTTCTTCGTCACGAATTTCATAATTTCGCACCAGATCATAATCATTAAAATATTTTCCCAATGTCGGATTGCAGATAATGTTCTGATAGGGTGTCGCAATTCCCCATTTACCCACTTCTGCCTGATAACAGTCCATCGTATTTGACAGAACATTTGGAAAAAAAGTAGCATCAGATACCAACAGCAGCTGCCGATATGGGTAATAAAGATAAAATCCAGAAAATCCGCCGACATTATATGTCTCATCCAGCAGAGAAGTATAGGTAGAAAAAGTTTTCTGCACCAGAGAGTAAATATCAATATCCCTGCATTTCAGGTCAGGAATCATCACCACATTGTTCTGTTCCATTGCAAATTTTAACGATACACCCGCATCAGAAACTGCATCCAGTTTTCCTTCTACAGATGCCATGTTTTCTGTCAGCGTATGCTGAATATCTTCTGCCATGGACTGTTTTGATTTTTCCTGTGAATTCTGATATAGAATATAGGAAATCAACATACAGGGAATAACCAGGGCAATCCAAAAAATTATAAACAGTCGAATTCTGAATTTATTTGGTCTTTTCTTTTTATTTTTCATTCTCTTCCTTTAACATTTGTGCACTATTAGTTTACATATGTATAATATCATTATCCCAATAACATTTCAACCGTTATACTTTTTCCAATTAATGGATAAAACACCAACATCCCCTAATACGTCAGGCAAAAAAGGCAGATCACATCAATTCCAGAGGAATCGACATAATCTGCCTTTTCTGTATATCTATCATATAATTTTATCTGCGGCGTACCATGACTGCCTGGTAAGGATTCAGGGATTTCTGGCTAGTTTCGCTGTAGTTATTGCAGAGGATCTCGCCCTCTGCGATGTCTGCCTGCTGGGTTTCATCAGACATATTGATCCAGATCTGGATCTTTTCACCGTTTTCTGCGATACGCTCAAAAGCGATCACAGACTCCACCGCATTCTCAATCTCACGGACTTCACCGTAGATCAGGCATTCGCGGTTGGCTTCATCCTTGCGGACCTGAATCAGATTTCGATAATAATACAGAAGAGAGTTTTTATCCTGGCTCTGCTTCTCTGCACAGATGGATGCATAGTCATCATTGCATTTAAGCCATGGTGTTCCGGAAGTAAATCCACCATGTTCTTCCTCATTCCACGGGAATGGCATTCTGCTGTTGTCGCGGCTTCTGTCATTGGCAAATTTCAGGGACTGTGCTACATCAAAACCTGCCCGTAAAGCTCTTTGATACTGATCCCTGGTATTCAGATCGTCGTATTCTTCGATACTGTTGAATGTACCATTTACAGAACCAAGTTCTTCTCCCTGATAAATAAATACAGTTCCGCGAAGTCCCATCAGCAGGGCTGCAAGGGCACTTCCCTGAAGGAATCTTAAATGCAGATCATCTTTCGCAGCAGCTTTTTCACGGAAATATTTATTGAGCGAGCGGGACTGGTCATGGTTTTCCAGATAGATGGCACCCCATCCCTGTGTCTGCACACTGCACTGGCTTCTGAATAGAAGTTTCTTGAGATCTCCAAAAGTCCACGGAGCCTGGTTGTACCAGTTGGAACCCGGAAGGAGGTCAATATCTGCATAACTGAAATCAAATACCATAGAAAAATATCCGTCTTCTCCGATAAACTCGGACAGGTTTTCATATGGGACTCCCGGAGCCTCTGCAACCGTCATGATTTCCGGATTTCTAAGACATTTATGGTTCATTTCCTGAAGAAATTCACGGATTCCTTCCTGGTTCTGTCCTGTCTTTTCTACTCCGATCAGACCATCTGTATTATCTGGCTCATGTGATACCAGAGAATCTGCCTTTTTAATATAAGTGATCGCATCAAAACGAAATCCACTGACTCCTTTTTCCATCCAAAAATTCAGGATGTTGTAAACTTCTTCCCGAAGCTGCGGGTTCTCCCAATTGAGATCAGGCTGGCTCTTGTCAAAGGTGTGATAATACCAGGTATCTTCTCCCACATTCTCCCACACAGAACCGCCGAAGCAGCTTCGTGTGTTGGAAGGACATTCTTTGGACTGCACAAACATATAATAATCTCTGTACTTTGAATTTGGATCCTTCAATGCCTCCTGAAACCATTTATGCTGGTCAGAGCTGTGGTTCAACACCATGTCAACGATAACACGAATACCGGATTCGCCTGCTTTTTTGAGAAGAAGTTCCATATCTTCCATCGTTCCGAAGCAGGGATCTATTCCATAATAATCAGCAACATCATATCCATTATCTTTCATGGGTGACGGGTAAAAAGGACAGATCCAGATAAAATCAATTCCCAGTTCTTTCAGATAAGGGAGTTTTTCCACAATTCCTTTTATGTCTCCGATTCCATCACCGTTTGTATCTTTGAAACTTTTCGGATAGATCTGATATCCTACTGCTTCTTTCCACCATATTCTTTTCATAAATTACCCCTTTACTGCTCCTGCTGCGATTCCTTCGATGATATTTTTCTGAAGGAAAATGAACACGATCAGGATTGGAATGACACAGATTAATACTGCCGGGAAGATGAGTTCCCATGGATTTCCGTACTGTCCGGAAAGGCTCTTTGCATAATACAAGCTTAAGGTCAGTGTCTTGCTGTCATTGTTTCCGATAATCAGAAATGGAAGAAGGTAATCATTCCAGATCCACATGGCATTTGTGATCACAACCGTTGCAGTGATTGGTTTTACCAGTGGGAATACAACATTGAAAAACAGCTGAAAGATATTTGCACCGTCGATAACCGCCGCTTCTTCCAAAGAAAGCGGAACGCTCTTAAAAAATCCATGATACAGAAAGACGGTCATACTCAGTCCGAAGCCGCCATACATCAGGATCAGTCCGAAGGTATTCTTAAGTCCCAGTGCTTCCATCAGGTTTACCAGCGGATACATAACGGACTGGAACGGAATCAGCATTGCTGCGGTAAAGCAGAGGAACAGAAAGCTGCTTGCTTTGGTCTTGTTTCTTACCATCATCCAGGCAGTGAGGGATGAGATCACAACGATCAGTGCTACTGCTACCACCGTGATGATAAGTGTGTTTACTACAGATTCTCCAAGTCTGATCTGTGCTGCCGCATTCTTGAGATAAGAGAAATCAAAAGAAGACGGAACGGAGATTGGAGATCCGACAATTTCTTTCTGACTCTTGAATGAGTTCACGATCAAAAAGTAGATTGGGAATAACGTATAAATACTCAGAAGAATCAGAATTGCATACATTACGCCCTGTTTTATTCTTTTGTTTGCAGTCATTATGCCTCAATCTCCTTTCTCTTAGTAACAATAACCTGAACGATGGACACAACAGCGATCAGGATAAAGAAAATAACCGCCTGTGCCTGTGCCATACCGTAGTTTGGCGGTGTGTTTTCTCTGGTTGTCAGAAGGATCTGCAGAGAAAGCATTCTCGTGCCGAAGTCTCCGCCGGTGAGGGCAAGGTTCTCGTCCAGCATCTTGAAGCTGCTGGAAAGTGTCAGGAAAAATACGATTGTAAATGCCGGCATCAGCATCGGAACTGTAATATGACGGAATTTCTGCCATGCAGTTGCACCGTCGATGGAAGCAGCCTCATAGAGGTCTTCCGGAATGTTATTGAGACCGTTGAGATAGATCAGCATCAGATATCCGGCTGTCTGCCAGGTTGCCATGATTGCCATGGCAAAAACTGCTTTATTTGGATCCTGGAGCATATCGCACAGGAATGGAATATGAATCGGTGAATCCTCACCAAACAGCATCAGGGAGTATACATTCTGGAAAATGAAACTCCAGATAAAGCCCATTGCAAGTCCTCCCAGAAGGTTCGGGAAGAAAAATACGGTACGGAAAAATCCTTTGCCTTTACCGACTTTTCTTACCATCAGTGCCATTCCAAGGCTTATGATATTTTTGACTACGACAGCTACAATCGTAAACTTAATGGTATAGATAAAAGAGGTGATAAACTTCTGTGAATGGAACACTTTGATATAGTTTTTGAATCCTACCAGTGCGCCATACCAGTGCTCAGAACCTTTGAAATAGGAACCTCTCCATGCTGTAAATGAGTACGCCACACCCATGATAAATGGTACCAGAATAACCACAACGAACAGGATGGCCGCCGGAATATTCAATATCTTGAACCATTTTTTGTAATATTTCTCCATGTTTCTCTCCCTTCCTTACCATTCATCCATGCCGGATTTCCAGTATGAAATACATTCATCCGCAATATCATTTAATTTATCTTCGGACCATGGATCCGGATTTGTGAACAAATCTTCCATGATATATTTTCCGTAGCTTTCCAGCCCCCAGGAGGATGGTGCCGCATCAAACGGGTTTGCCAGAATACAGTTATCACGTTTATAAGTGATCAGATCGTTGGACAGTGGGTTCTCCAGTACTGTGTCCTCGTCGGCATTGAACGGTACAAATGCAAATTTATTTACAATGTAATCCAGGCCTGTCTCTGAGGTATTCAGCCAGAGAAGGAAATCTTCTGCATCTTTCTTTTCCTGCTCGGTAGCTTTCTTGTTAACAATGTAATACTGAGATACGAACTCCGGAACAGAACGGTTCATCTGATCCACTGTCAGCCCGTCCACATGAATATCATCATCAGAGAAATTCAGCTTCATCGGAAGCATGACCAGACGTTCCGCAACCTCTGGGGCAATATTCGCAATATTGCTGTAAGTCCAGTTTCCGTTTTTTATAAAGATTGCTTTGCTTTCTGCAAAGGTCTGTACTGCCTGGTCATAACCGGTCACGGTAGAATTGATGAACTGTGATCCTCTCTTTGTTGCCCCTTCCGGTCCTGCTGCATAATTGGAAAGGAAATCCAGTTCCTCTAAGGATTTCACGATGGAGGATTTCATCAGATCTGCTTTGTCCGGGGCGGATTCACGTACATCGTAAACATTCTCATATACGGTACTGATCGGATAGTTTCCGAAATGATTTCCGTATGTCCATTTCTCTGCACCTGCGATGGAAAAGACTCCGTTCAGATTCTCGGTAAGATCTGTTTTATCGGACTGTGTCTTGTAGCTGCTGCCATTCAGAGTAAAGCTCTCAGATCTGCCATCGTTGATGTAATCATTCAACGCCGTAACCATCTGCTGGAATTCTTCATAGTCTGCTTCTTTGTAATCTGCAATAAATGCATCCAGGTCTGTCGTTCCAAGAATGTCCTCCAGCATCTGACGATCTGCGATCAGGCCATATCCCTCGATGTTGTATGGGATTCCATAGTTTCCTTCACCCTCAAACTGAAGTTTCAGGGCATCCGGTACACTCTCATACAAGGCCTTGAGTTCTGGATTAGAAATCTCATCGACTCCTTCCGCATATCCTGCCGATTTCCATTCCTCAAAGGCAATCGCATTAGAAGAAAATACCGTCGGATATTTCTTTGATTTCAATTCGGAACGCATAGTCTCAGAACCTTCTGTTGTTCCTACTGTAAACACTTTCACTTTCTTACCGGTCTGTGCTTCGTATTCATCAGCCAGATCGTTCAGACTATCTGCAATCTCTGATTTCTGGTTAAAAAAGTACACATCATAATCCTTATTTACCTTGCCGCAGCCGGTCACGGTGACCGCAGCTGTACCTGCAAGCAGACACACGCCAAGTGCCTTTATGGATCTTTTCATCTCCCGTCCTCCTTTTGTGTTTCGTTTTCTGTTTCTTGAAACATGTTTCATAATAGTTATTTTTTTAGGCACAGTTTCTGTAACTGAACTATGCCTTGTTTCTTGAAACATGTTTCATTCGTTGTTATTAAACTACCACATTTTTGATCTGAAGTCAATCCTTTTTATTGTTTTGTTGAGAAACTTTTGGGAACTCCTATAATATCATGTCGTGCTTCCCTTTTTGAGTTCCACCGGGATCGTGATGTATCTTTCCTGTGGCATCTCTCCATCGATCAGCCTGAGAATCGTATCAACAGCCCTGTTTCCTATCTCGTGTAACTGTTGGTGGATCGTGGTGATCTCCATAATATTGGTTCTGGAGACATACGTTCCATCATAGGCGATCACGGCAAACTCCTCCGGAACTTTCTTTCCAATCTTCACAGCAGCCTTGAGAAAAGCACTTGCCGGCATATCTGCTGCCATGATACCATCAATCTCCGGGTTTTCTTTCAGAA
This sequence comes from Blautia sp. MSK17_66, assembly GCF_020538025.1. Classification (NCBI taxonomy): domain Bacteria; kingdom Bacillati; phylum Bacillota; class Clostridia; order Lachnospirales; family Lachnospiraceae; genus Blautia; species Blautia sp. MSK17_66. Next base: position 77,612 of record NZ_JAJBNQ010000014.1, on the reverse strand, counting down.
TCAGACTCGCCATCTCAAAGTAATTCTGGAAGTCAAAGGAGTTCCACTTGATATCCACTTCCCGGGTCTGAATGCCCTCTCTTTCCAGTGTTTCCCTGAGTGCCCGGTGACTCTTGTAGGAAAGAACCCTGTCCGTATCCGCCTCACTTCCGATATGGAGCACGTATCTGCATCCACTTCGAATAAATTCCTCCGCCGCAAGCCGTCCTCCCATCTCATGATCAGACACAACCACCGGTACCTCATCATTTACATAATAGTCCAGCATGACCAGCGGCTTCCCGAATTCTGCATAAGCTTCCGGTTTCTGATTGTTTACACCCATGATCACTCCATCCACGATATTGGAACGGAGTATCTTCATGTATTCTTTTTCTCGCTCCGGATCATCTCCGGTACTGCACAGCATGAGTTTACAATCGTTTTTGTACAGTTCGTCTTCGATATGTCTCGCCAGTGAAGAAAAATACGGATGACGGATATCCGGAACCAACATTGCCACGATTCCTGCCTTCTGCTTGAACATACTCCTTGCCAGTTCATTGGGAATATAATTCAGTTCCTTCATAGCCTGTTCAATCTTCATCCGCGTCTCAGGTGCTACATTTGCTGTCCCATTCAGCACTCTGGAAACCGTACATGCTGCCACATTTGCCCTTTTTGCTACATCACGAATACTTGCCATTTGTTCACTTCCTGTCCTGATTCTTTATATGATCCTGTTTTTTATACTATAAGCATTTTTATATTATGAAACATTTTTCATTCTACCAGTACGATACCGAATTTTTTTATTTTCGTCAAGACACAAATTAAGCCCCCGCCATATAAGCGAGGGCCTGATTGATTTACTAACTCTGATTATTTAAAGTACTCTACACCGGACTCGAAGATCTGGATATCCTGCTCGCCGTAGATGTTGACAGCCACACCGTCACCGCGGCGTTCGCTGTGTGCCATCTTACCGAGGATACGTCCGTCAGGGCTTGTGATACCTTCGATATTCATGTAGGAACCGTTTACATTCCATTCTTCGTCTGCACTAAGTTCGCCAGTTGGAGTTACATACTGGGTTGCAACCTGTCCGTTTGCAAACAGTTTTGCAAGCCATTCATCGTTGGCAACAAAACGTCCTTCACCGTGGGATGCAGGGTTGCAGTATACTCCGCCAAGCTGTGCTTTCTGAAGCCATGGAGACTTGTTGCTGACAACCTTGGTGTAAACCATCTTGGAGATATGACGTCCGATGGTGTTGAAGGTCAGTGTCGGAGAATCTTCTTTCTGTCCGCAAATCTCACCGTATGGTACAAGACCAAGTTTGATCAGGGCCTGGAAACCATTACAGATACCAAGTGCAAGACCGTCTCTCTCATTGATAAGCTTCATGACTGCTTCTTTGATCTTTGCATTCTGGAATGCAGTTGCAAAGAATTTTGCAGAACCATCCGGTTCATCACCAGCGGAGAATCCGCCAGGGAACATAATAATCTGTGCCTGGTCGATTGCTTTGGTGAAGAGTTCCACGGAATCGTGAATGTCTTCTGCTGTCAGGTTCTTGAATACTTTGACATCAACCTCTGCTCCTGCACGTTCGAAAGCACGTGTGCTGTCGTATTCGCAGTTTGTTCCCGGAAATACAGGAATGAATACACGAGGTTTTGCAACTTTATGTTTGCATACATAAATGTTTTCTGCGTGATACAGTTCATCCTTTGCCTGTTTTTCGTTGTCTTCACCGGAAGCTGTCTTGAAGACTCTTTCGAGAGTTCCTTTCCATGCTTCTTCAGCTTCTTTTTCTGTAATCACGGTATTGCCGTAGGAGAATTTACCGTCATCTGTAACTTCACCGATCAGTGTATAGGTAATGGAAAGTTCTCCAACTTTGTCTGCCGGAACTTCCATGATGATATCGCCAAATCCTGGTGCAAAGAAGTCTCTTGGATCCAGATTGTGTTCGATCTTCACTCCGAGTGCGTTACCGAATGCCATCTTGGAAACAGCAGCTGCAATACCATGACGATCCAGTGCGTAAGCGGAAACAACTTTTCCATCCTGGATATCGTTGTGGAGTTTTTCGTACTGATCCATGATTCCAGCGTAATCCGGAAGATCGTACTGATCACGCGGTGCACGGAGCCATACAAGTTTGTTTCCTGCTTTTTTGAGTTCAGGAGTGATCACATCCTGGATCTTAGCTACATCAACTGCAAAGGAAACAAGTGTCGGAGGTACATCGATCTCGTTAAAGGTACCGGACATACTGTCTTTACCACCGATGGACGGAAGGCCAAATCCCATCTGTGCCGCATAAGCACCAAGGAGTGCAGAGAATGGCTGACTCCATCTCTTTGGATCTTCGGTCATACGACGGAAGTATTCCTGGAATGTGAAGCGGATCTTCTTGTAATCACCACCTGTAGCTACGATTCTTGCTACAGATTCTGTTACTGCATAAGCAGCTCCGTGATATGGACTCCAGGATGAGAGATATGGGTCAAAGCCGTAGCTCATCATGGTAACTGTATCAGTCTTTCCGTTCTGTACCGGAACTTTAGCAACCATACTCTGAGTCTCTGTAAGCTGATACTGACCGCCGTATGGCATAAATACGCTTCCTGCACCGATAGAACCGTCGAACATTTCGACAAGACCTTTCTGGGAGCATACATTGAGGTCAGCAAGTGTCTCCAGCCATTTTGCCTTAACATCGGCAACGTCTGGTCTTTCTTCGAAGAGGTTTCCTTCCTTGTTCGGAATTTCAACCTCTACTGTTGTTTCCTGATGTGCTCCATTAGTATCAAGGAATGCACGGGAAATATTTACGATTTCTTTGCCTCTCCATGTAAGAACAAGGCGTGGCTCCTCGGTAACGACTGCAACCGGGATTGCTTCGAGGTTTTCTTCGTTTGCAAAGCCAAGGAATTTGTCAACATCTTTCGGATCTACAACAACTGCCATACGCTCCTGGGATTCAGAGATTGCAATCTCTGTTCCGTCAAGGCCGGCATATTTCTTCGGAACTTTGTCAAGATCTACGCGAAGTCCGTCTGCAAGCTCACCGATGGCAACGGATACACCGCCTGCACCAAAGTCGTTACATTTTTTGATGATATAGCTGACTTCTTCACGTCTGAACATACGCTGGATCTTACGTTCTGTAGGTGCGTTACCTTTCTGTACTTCTGCACCGCAGACTTCGATGGAAGCTTCTGTATGTACCTTGGAGGAACCTGTTGCACCACCGATACCGTCACGGCCGGTACGTCCGCCAAGAAGGATGATAATATCTCCCGGATCGGAGTTTTCACGGATAACGGCACGTCTTGGAGCTGCACCCATAACGGCACCGATCTCCATACGTTTTGCAACATAATCCGGATGATAGATTTCTTTTACATAGCCTGTAGCCAGACCAATCTGGTTACCATAGGAACTGTAACCATGAGCAGCTCCTCTGACAAGTTTTTTCTGAGGAAGTTTTCCTTTCAGAGTTTCTTTGACAGATACTGTCGGGTCAGCAGCACCGGTTACACGCATTGCCTGATATACATAAGTACGTCCGGAAAGCGGATCACGGATCGCACCGCCAAGACAGGTCGCAGCACCACCAAATGGCTCGATCTCTGTCGGATGGTTATGTGTCTCATTCTTGAAGTTGATGAGCCACTCTTCTTCCTTTCCGTCTACGTCTACCGGAACAACGATACTGCAGGCATTGATCTCATCGGACTCTTCCTGATCAGCCAGTTTGCCTTCGGATTTGAGTTTCTTCATTGCCATAAGAGCAAGATCCATCAGGCAGACAAACTTGTCGTCGCGGCCTTTGTAAAGGACTTCTCTGTCAGCAAGATATTTCTCGTATGTTTTTACGATTGGTTCTTTGTAATCTCCTTCATCAAACTTCACATCGGTAAGCTCTGTGGAGAAGGTTGTATGACGGCAGTGATCGGACCAGTAAGTATCCAGTACACGGATTTCGGTCATGGAAGGATTACGTTTCTCTTCATTTTTGAAGTAGTTCTGGATGTGCTGGAAATCCTTAAATGTCATTGCAAGATTCAGGGAATCGTACAATGCTTTAAGATCTGCTTCTGACATTTCTTTGAATCCGTCAAAAATCTTAACATCTTCCGGTTCCGGGAATACGGCAACGAGTGTCTCAGGTTTCTCAAGTCCTGTCTCACGGGAGTCTACCGGGTTGATACAGTGATGTTTGATGGCATCAAATTCTTCGTCTGTTATATTTCCTTCTATTACATAAGTAGTTGCAGAACGGATGATCGGCTGTGAATCTCCATCAAGGAACTGTACGCACTGTACAGCAGAATCTGCTCTCTGGTCGAACTGACCCGGAAGATATTCTACAGAAAAGATTCTGGAACCTTCTGCTGCCTCAAATTTCTCAAGATAAAGATCATCTACCGGCGGCTCTGCAAATACGGTTCTGCATGCTTTTTCAAAAACTTCATCTGAAATATTTTCTACGTCATAACGGATCAGCACTCTGACATTGGATGCTGTTTTGATTCCGAGATAGCTGCTAATCTCATGTTTTAATTCTTTTGCCTGTACGGCATAGGCTGGTTTCTTTTCTACATAAACGCGTCTTACGTTACTCATAAGAAACTCCTTTCAGATAATATTCATTCGTTGTTTTGTTACTGTTTACAGAAGTTCTCCGTAAACAGTAACTCTGGTGTTTGGGATAGAATAGTTGTTTTTTTACAATATCTATAGTATCATAACAAATATCATTAGTAAAATTAATATATCTTATATTATTTATTAGTTACAATAATCAATAAGGAGAGAATCTATGGATATCAATCTTGAATTATACAAAGTTTTTTATTATGTAGCTACGACCTTAAGCTTCTCGGAGGCCTCCCGTCAGCTTTTTATTTCCCAGTCAGCCGTAAGTCAGTCTGTCAAGACTCTGGAAAAAAAACTTGGACACACCCTCTTCATCCGAAGTACCAAGAAAGTCCTTCTCACACCTGAGGGGGAGCTTCTTCTCCGGCATGTCAAACCTGCCATACAGATGCTGGATGAGGGGGAATCTCTTCTTTCAGGAGATACTCTTAAAGGACAGCTCCGCATCGGAGCCAGTGATACGATCTGCCGTTATTTCCTGATCGAATATTTCCGTAAATTTCACCAGGCTTATCCGGATGTCCGGGTCAAAGTCACAAACAGCACCTCGATCGGCTGTGTGGAACTTCTCGAAAAAGGACAGGTTGACCTGATCGTATGTAATTCGCCCAACTCCCGGCTCGGAACTCACACCCGCGTCCAGATATTAAAGGATTTCCATGATATTTTTGTCGCTGATCCAAACTGCTTTGCCTTCAGACATCTGCCCTGTTCGTTCAGTGATCTCATGCAGTATCCGATCCTGATGCTTTCTTCCAAAAGCACCACCAGCGAGTATCTGTATCACACGTTTGCACTCCATGATCTAAAACTGTTGCCGGAAGTTGAACTCAACAGCAACGATCTTCTTATGGATCTTGCCCGTATCGGTCTCGGTATTGCCTGTATTCCGGACTATATGCTGAGCCCGGCAGATTCGCTGAAACCGATTCCCATGACAGAGGTACTTCCTTCCCGACAGCTGATTATGGTTCAGAATGACAATCTGCCGGTTTCCCAGGCGGCTGAACGATTTCTTGAGTTATTCTGAAAAACAGAGCCGAGTTTTTTTGCACAAAAAATCCCCGATGGTCACCAAAGAAGTTCTCTTCTGTGACTGTCGGGGAGCTCATTGTAACCTTATTTCGGCATTACTTCGATTGCCTTTTCGATATACTCATTATTGATCTGGGCAAATTCTCCAGAATCTGCCTTGGATGCATATTCCATGTCGATCGGCATCTTGCCTACAACCGGAATATTCAGCTCAGCAGCGATCTCATCGATATGACTCTCACCAAAAATCTTGAGTTCTTTGCCGCAGTCCGGGCATTTTACATAACTGTAATTCTCTACGATTCCAAGTACCGGGATCTTCATCATTCCGGCCATGTTGTATGCCTTCTTCACAATCATCTTGACCAGATCCTGCGGTGAGCTTACAATTACGATTCCGTCGATCGGAAGAGACTGGAATACGGTAAGCGGTACATCGCCTGTTCCTGGCGGCATATCTACAAAGAGATAGTCGATCTTGTCCCATACTACATCTGTCCAGAACTGTTTGACCATGTTTGCAAGAACAGGTCCTCTCCAGATAACCGGAGTGTCCTCTGTCGGAAGCAGGAGGTTGATGGACATAACCTTGATGCCATTTGCAGTTTCCATCGGATAGATTCCATTGTCATCTGCCTGAGCTGCACCGGTAAGTCCATACATCTTCGGAATGGATGGTCCTGTGATATCCGCATCCAGGATACCTACCTTGTAACCCTTTGCTGCCATCGCGTTTGCAAGAGATCCTGTAACGAAAGACTTACCAACGCCGCCCTTACCGCTGACAACACCGATCACGTGTTTTACATCAGAAAAAATATTTGCCGGTACAAGGAAATCCTGTGGATTGCTCTTGCCCTTGCTTGCACATCCTTCACAGCTTGACTTATCACATGAGCTGTTGTTGCATTCTTTTGCCATTTTGTATACTCCTTTATTTTCCGGTCATGGAGCCTGTCTACCGGGCTGCACGGCCTGTATTTTCCAGTTATCGCTATTTCATAAAACGGTCAATCGCACGTTCCAGTTCCTTAATGGCATCCTTGTCACCGTGCTCTACCGCATCCACAATACAGTGTTCAATATGATCCTGAAGGATGATTTTACCTGTATTATTGATAGCTGATTTGACTGCTGAAAGCTGAATCAATACCTCGGAACAGTCCCTTCCGCTCTCGACCATTCTCTTGATAGATTCCAGATGACCGATTGCTCTGGAAAGCCTATTCAAAACCGATTTTGTCTGTGCATGGCTGTGATGATGACCATGTTCTCCATGGGAATGTTCGACTACAGTCCCATCTTCCAGTACATGCACATGGGTTTCCTTTGTTTCACTCATGTCTGCTCCTCTCAGGTGTAAATATAATCCCAAAATCACATTATAACACAGCCGCTAAATCTCTGTAAAGGAACATCTCTGTTTTATCTGTGATGTTGTGATATCAAAGACAATGGTCCCATCGGCGAGAACCGTCTTGTCATAGGAGACATCCTTTCCCTGAAACTTCTTTCTGATATATTCCTCCGGGTCTTTGATTTCTACTTCCTCTACAAATACATCACGCATCTGATTTCTGGGACATTTATTAAAAATCTCCCAGATCACCTCGTATTCTTTCATAATTCCAGACTCCATTTTCCCTCAATCTCATCTGCAAATTCTGCTTCTACTGCCGCCAGTTCTCCTTTCTGTTCCAGCGGCACAGCCCATGCAAGGCCGCAGCTTGCAGAAATTTCTCTTGGTACGGGAAGCAGTCTTCCTGCAATCCCATTCTGTTTACAGTATTTCTCTACTGCCATAGCACCGCTTGTGCTGTAAAAAGTCAGAAGATATCTCGGAATCTTTCTGATCATGGTTTCACTACTTTGGACGCTTTTGCAAGAGTTTCTACGATATCATACATATTTGTAACTTCTCCGACCTTAAGCTTATCTGTCAGTCCATAATAGTTCAGACAGGTTCCACAGGTTTTGATCTCCACGCCCTGTGCTTCCAGACTCTTTATATCGTCAAGAGAATCTGAACCCTCTGTCGTCAGAGTTGCACCGCCATTATAAAAAAGAATGGTCTTTGGAAGCTTTTCAAGCTGAGTCACTGCAAAAATAAATCCCTTCATCAGGACTTTTCCCAGTTCATCATTTCCTCTTCCCATGATTGCGGTATCTACCGCGATCACAAAGTCACCCTTGACATCCGGGATACATTCTGCGGTTTCTTCTCCTCCTTCAGTTGGTTTCCGATCTTTTACACGAATGACAACCTGAAATTCATTGTCGGATTTTTTCTCTGAAAGTACTTCTGCCCCTGCATGTTTCCCCATTCTGGTGAGATTCTGCACTGCGGTCTCATTATCCACCAAAACTGTGATCTCAGCATCTCCCAGAATGCCATCCAGAACCTTCTTGGTCCTGACAACCGGGATCGGACACTGTTCGCCTCTTGCATCTACTGTATATTTCTGTTCCATAAGAGCAACCTCCCTGTATTCATTTTGCGATACTTTCCTGCATTTACATTGTTTTTATTGTACCAGACCTTCTGTTTTTTTGCAAATCTGCCTTCCACACAATCTCCGGCTTTTCTTTCATAAGAGAATACCGCCTTCCACATTCATAGCGAAACATCTCGCGGAATATTATCTGTAAACATTAAACAAACTTTTTATTTCTTTATAAAAATTTGTCGAAAAGAATTGAACTTCTTCCAAGAATAGAGTATCATAAATATAATTTTACATAAACGAGAATTTAGTTAAAGGAGATAAAACATGCAGCTTTTAAAAGACCGTATACTGAAAGACGGAATTGTAAAACCAGGAAATATTCTGAAAGTAGACAGCTTTCTGAATCATCAGATGGATATTGACCTTATCAATGAGATTGGAAAAGAATTCAAAAGACGTTTTGCAGACTGTCCGATCACCAAAATTCTTACAATCGAGGCATCCGGTATCGGAATCGCATGTATCGTGGCACAGTATTTTCATGTACCTGTAGTCTTTGCCAAGAAGGCACAGAGCCTGAATCTCGATGGAGAGATGTACTGTTCCAAGGTAGAATCTTTTACTCACAAGAAGGTTTACGATGTTATCTTATCCAAGAAATTCCTTGGACCGGAAGATCACGTTCTCCTGATCGACGATTTCCTTGCCAACGGATGTGCACTGCTTGGTCTGCTTGATATTGTCAAAGAATCCGGTGCAACTCTTGAGGGTGCCGGAATCGTGATCGAGAAAGGCTTCCAGCATGGCGGCGAGAAGATCCGTGAGATGGGCGTTCGTCTGGAATCTCTTGCGATCATTGATTCTATGACCGATGATTCTCTTACCTTCCGTGACTGATCCTCAACGCAGTTTCCATATCCATGTACAAAAACACAGCCGAAACAGAATTTGTTCCGGCTGTGTTTTTGTGTATACTATATTATTTTTTTGCTTTTTCTGTCGGTGTCGGAGAAATCTCCTCCGGTGCTTCTGTCGGTTCCGGTGTCTCCGTTGGCGTAACAGCCTTCGGTGTCGGCGTCACTGGTTTCTCAGTTGGTGTCAGTGCTGCCTCCGTCGGTGTGACTGGTTCCGGTGTTGGAGTCTCTGTCGGATCCGGTTCTACTTCCTTCTCTGTATAATAACCATTGTCGATCAGGATTTCATAATTATCTCTGTCTATCATCTGAGGATCACAGAGATAGGTTCCTATTATCTTCACACCGTTATCATACTGCTCGTAGTCATTTACCTCCGGATCATCCTCTCCATGGAGATATACATTTACCATCTCTTCACACTGAGCCGCAAGCTCGCGGGAATCCATAAACACACTGAAAGCCTGTGTACCCATCGCAATTCTCTTGACCGCATCTTCCTTGCAGCCATTTCCCGTGATAAACGGCCAGATATCCGTTCCCAGGACGACTCCTGCCTCCAGAAGTGCCTCCTGTGCTGCTCCTGCCGCATCATCAAATCCGGTACAGATAATATCCGGTGCTGCTCCATCCGGATAAAACTCCTCCAGGATTTCTGCCGCTCTTGACTTTGCGGTGGTTTTACTCCATCTTAAGATACCTGTATCATCAAAGGAAATCTTTCCTGATCTGCATACCAGAGTTCCGTCATCCAGATACTCCTGCAGTACTTCCATCAGTCCATTGTACAAAAACAGTGCCTGTGTGTCATCCAATGAGCCCATAAAGAATTCTATGGTTCTGGATTCCTTTGCCTCGCGAACCTTATCCAGTTCCTGGGCATCTACGATCTGCTTTCCTATTATCTGACCGACCTGACGTCCGCCAAACGTCACATAATACTTGACTGCACTGGTATTCATGATCAGATCATCGTAGGAAAATACCGGAATGTCAGCCTCCTTCACAGTCTCAAGGACACTCCCCAGACCATAGGGATCTACCGGTGTGATAACAAATGCAGAGACCTCTTCTGCTGTCAGATCCTGAATCTGGGAAACCTGTCTGGATACATCATTCTCTGCATACTCGATCACAGGCTCATATCCGTCCGCCTCCAGCTCACTCTTGAACTTATCTGCATCTCTGCTCCATTTTTCTTCATTCGGAAGGAGAACCGCAATTTTTTCTCTCGTCTCTTCCACAGGAGCACTCTCTTCCTCTGCTTCATTGCTCTGTGTGGATGCCTCTGCATCCTCAGAAGAGTCTGCTTTCTTCTCTGTATCCTTCTCCTCCTCAGGTGTCGGAGTTACCGTCAGTTCTTCCGCCTCACCGGCTCCCTCTTTCTCAGTCTGTGCACTTTCACTTGCTGCTTCTGTTGCCTTGTTTTTGGAACCACAGCCTCCAAGTATGGAAGTGGTCAGAAAAACACCTAATAAAATATATGCTGTCTTTTTTTTCATGTTAAATTCCTTTATATTCCTTTGCCAGAAGTTTAAGATAATCCCGGTACGCCGCTGCCGTTTTCTTTGGCTTGACGATCGTGATATCCCTGCCCATTGCAGTGAGCCATCCAAAAAACTGTGGTCCTGCAATCTGAGGCGCTGTAACAGATATATAGCCGGATTCTTTGTTCTTATAAGTTCCATAAGAGCCAAAATATTCCTGCACTTCCTTCTCTATCGTCTCTCTGCAGAGAAGCTTCATAGGTTTCTCGACATCCTGGATCTCATTCTCATCCAGGGTAAAACGCTTCACCAGTATTTCCTTAATAACCGGTTCTGCCTTCTCTTCTCTCCTGGCCGGTCGAGACTCCGGCTTCGGTACTGTCTCATTCTTTTCGGCAGCAGTCTGTCCGGCAATGTAATAGCCTCCCGGTCTTCCTCTTTTGTATTTGACATCCAGTCCAAAACCTCTCAGGGCATCCAGATCATCATAGATGCTCTTACGCTCCGCATTGATTCCACATTCTGCCAGCTTATCAAGAATTTCCTGCATTGTCACTGCACGATTTTCCCCAGTCTCGCACAGCAGATGTTCCAGTACCAGTATTTTTGCTTTCTGATTACGTGATTTCGCCATTTTTATCCCCTTGTCCGCTCTTATATACCTGAATTATATCCTCACCATATTTTGTTTCAACTCACAATTAAATGCAAGTACTATTTGAGGAATCTGTGACAGATGTAATCGTTAGCTTCTTTTTCCTGACTGTCATCAAGCGGAGTAAGTTCTGTCTGTTCTCCGTATTTTTTCTGCAGGGCGTGCAGGATCAGCCAGTCTGCCAGCTGCGGATTCTTGGGAAGAAGCGGGCCGTGAAGGTAAGTTCCGATCACATTTTTGTATACAACGCCTTCATAGCCGGATTTCCCGTCATTTCCGGAACCGTACAGAACCTTTCCCAGAGGCTTGTTGTTATTGATGCAGGTTCTTCCGCCATGATTCTCAAATCCGACAACCGGCATGTCAAACAGTTCACTCTGAAGAATGATATTGCTGATCAGACGTCCCTCTCCCTGTTCTGTATACATATCTACCAGTTCCAGTCCTTTGATCATTCCCTGGTCTGTCTTATAGTAGTTTCCCAGAAGCTGATAGCCTCCGCAGATTGCAATGACTACGCCGTTATTTTCCACATATTCCTTAAAGTCCTTCTGGATCTCCTTCAGTTTCTCACAGACCAGCATCTGCTCTCTGTCAGAACCACCTCCGAGAAGTACAATATCAAGCCTGGAAAAATCAATCTTGTCATCCATCTCATATGCGATGGTTTCTGCTTCGATTCCTCTCCACTGGCATCTCTTCATCAGACACTGGATATTTCCTCTGTCCCCATAGAGATTCAGAAGATCCGGATATAAATGTCCTATCGTCAGTTTCATTTCTGCTCTCCCTCCAGCTTCTTCAGTATATTTCTGGTACTGAACAGTGCGGTATAATTTACCAGCACATACAGATTCCCGGTTCCGTCAGCCACTCGGCTGCGGACTGCCTTTTCAATATCTGCTTCCAGCATGGACGGAATATCTACATATTTCAGACGAAGCCGCATATCCTGACAGCGGATGCCACTGACTGTGATCGAGCGGATGCTTTCTTCCCTGAAACGGTCAAAATCTACATCCCAGAGCCAGGAAATATCGATTCCATCCTGAGCATTGTCATTGATGGCAATGATTACATCCTTTGGCTCGCTGTCCTGCATGACAGCAGAAATATTCTGGTTAAATCCGGCCGGATTCTTCGCAAGATTCAATGTAACGCTGGTTCCCTGAATACGGAACTGCTCCATACGGCCATTCTCCGGATTAAATTTCTTGAGCATATTCTGGAAGTGCTCTGCCCCGAAACCAGCTGTACGGATTCCTGCATAAGCAGCGAGAATATTGTACACATTATAAAATCCCTTATAATTCGCAATAATCTTCTTATCCTCGACACGGAAAGAAAGCTGATCGCCCACCTGGACATCAGAGGCATCGTATTTCGGAACCGGTCTGCAGAAACCACACTTTGGACATTTATAGTCACCCAACTGACTATAATGATAAAAGCTGTACTGCAGTCTCTCACCACAACGCTTACAGAAACGTCCCTCGCGGATCTCATTTGTCTTGCTTTTCATGACAGGTTTGCTGATTCCATAATAAATACTGTCGTTTCCACTGTCCATGGCAAGGTATGCTGACAGTGCATCATCTCCATTTACTATGAGCTTCATCTTCGGAACCTTGCGGATCATTTCTTCCAGGATGTTCATAGTAATATCAATTTCTCCATAGCGGTCGAGCTGATCACGGAAAAGGTTTGTCATTACCATATAATCCGGTTTGATCTGAGGAAAAATATATCTTGTGGATGCCTCATCTACCTCAATACAGGCATAATCGGCCTTAATATGTCCATTCAGACCTGCTCCAAGAACAAATGCTGCCACAACACCATTCAGCATATTGGAGCCTGTATGGTTACAGATCACCTTCTGTCCTTCTGCCTCCAGTGCCGCACAGAGCATATTATTTGTCGTTGTCTTTCCATTTGTGCCGCAGACTACAAAAATATCTTTCTTAACCTCTGATGCCAGTTCCTTAAGTACCGGAGGATAAATCTTGAGAGCGATCTTTCCCGCCCAGGTTACCCCCTGACGGTCCATCTTCTTGCAGGCAAATCCAGCTGCCTTGGCAGCCCAGACTGCCAGTATTCTTCTAATATTCATATGATCTATTCCTTTTTGCTTTTGCTTTATCGTTCCTACTGATTTTACGACAATTTCAGGAATTTAGCAACCATCTTCCTCCGCAATGTCATTATTCCCCAGATACTTCCTGTACTGCTTCTGTGCTTCTTTCATATAGGTTCTTGAGATCGGAACCGTAAAGTCCTTCATAATAAATCCGTCCGTTTTCATTCCTATTACTTTACTGATATTTACAAAAAAACTCTGATGACAACGGAGAAACATACTGTCTTTAAGCTGTTCGTCAAAATCACTGAGTTTTCCTCTGCAGTGAATTTCGCTTCCATCATCCATATAAAAAGTTACGGTATGAAGACTACTGGATATGTACTGAACCTCATTATGTTTGATCGTATAAAGCTGTGAGCGATATTTGAAACATATCACACGTTCTTTACGAATAAACTCACTGTATTTTCTGACATTTATATACAGAAACTCAAGAATCTTCTTCAGTTTCTCTACGTCGACCGGATTCAGAAGATACTGAAATGCAAATACATCAAAGGCTTCTCTGTAATACTTTTCTGTTCCCGTTACAAAAATAATCCCCGCTGATTTGTTTAACTTCCTGATTTCCGCGGCGATTCGGATTCCATTATCATCTGGAAATTCAGTCTCCATAAAAATAACCTGAAACTGATTTGGATTCTCCACCACCTGGTCAATCAACGACTGTCCCTGTGTGAAGCTTGTGATTTCCGCATCTGGAAATGATTTTCTTATATGTGTTTCAAGAATTTCCATATCTCTTTCATTTCCATCACAAATAGCAATCGAAAGTTGATCCATAAAAGCAATCGTTCTCCTTCTGATAAATATTTTTCTTTTAGAATCTTATTATATCATATTTTTGCTATTACTTTTACCCCCCCCCCATTTTTTTTGCTAATTGTGAAAAAAAAGAGAAGATATCCCGTTACGGATATCTTCTCTGATTTCTGTCAAATTATACTAACTCGATCAGAACTTCCATTGCTGCGTCACCTTTACGCGGTCCAATCTTAACGATTCTTGTGTAACCACCGTTACGACCAACATATTTCGGTGCGATTTCTTCGAACATCTTCTTTGTCATATCGATGTCCTTTGTGTTTTTCTTCTTTCCTGCTGCTTTAGCCGGAACTTCTTTTACAGGGTAGAATACTTTAGCCATCTGACGACGAGCGTGCAGTCTGGACGGAGCATCCTTTGTAATCTCTTTCTGAACTTCGTCATATACGGTAACTTTCTTTCCGTCTACAACTTCTTTTACTCTCTTACCATCAGCATCTTTGCGAGCAACTTTAGCAGTTACAGTAACTGTTTCGAAGTTGTCTTTCTCGCGAACTGCCATAGCAATAAGTCCTTCAGCGATTTTGCGGATTTCTTTAGCTTTCGCTTCAGTAGTAACGATTTTTCCGTTGTAAAGAAGGTTTGTTACCTGGTTTCTTAACAGAGCTTTTCTCTGATCAGCAGTTCTGCTTAATTTTCTATATTTTGCCATGTTGTTTTCCTCCATCTGCGGGACATTTATACACGCTTGTTCGGTCTTACTGTATAAATGCTTAGGCATCCCCGCTCAAATTATAAGAAGTGCTTATTCTTCAGTTGGCTGAAGCTGTAAGCCCAGTTCTTTCAGTTTAGCAAGTACTTCTTCTAATGACTTGCGACCAAGGTTACGAACCTTCATCATATCATCGGAAGTTCTGTTGCACAGTTCTTCTACTGTGTTGATTCCGGCTCTCTTCAGGCAGTTGTAAGAACGAACAGAAAGTTCGAGCTCATCAATGCTCATCTCCAGAACCTTTTCTTTCTCATTGTCTTCTTTTTCGATCATGACTTCTGCAGTCTTAGCGTTCTCAGAAAGATCAATGAACAAGTTCAGATGCTCACTCAGTACCTTAGCAGCAAGGCTGACAGCTTCATCCGGATCCAGTGTTCCATTAGTATATACATCTAATGTAAGTTTATCGAAATCGGTAACCTGACCTACACGAGTATTCTCTACTACCATGTTTACACGGTCAACCGGTGTATAGATTGAATCAACAGCAATCACACCGATCGGCATGTCATCAGTTTTACCCTTATCAGCACTGATATATCCACGGCCACGGGTGATTGTGATCTCCATAGCCAATCTGCAGTCTTTGCCTCCGTTAAGAGTAGCAATAACCTGATCCGGATTCATGATTTCGATATCCTGATCTGCCTGGATGTCTGCAGCTGTTACGACACCGGAACCTTCACACTCAATGTATGCAGTCTTTGGTTCGTTATCTGTGCTGGTATTTTTGATAGCAAGGCTTTTCAGATTCATAATGATTTCTGAAACGTCTTCTTTTACGCCCGGAATTGAGCTGAATTCATGAAGAACACCATCAATCTTAACCTGGCTTACTGCTGCTCCCGGAAGGGAGGACAGCATAATTCTTCTAAGAGAATTACCAAGTGTAGTACCGTATCCTCTTTCAAGAGGCTCTACTACGAATCTGCCAAACTTTTTATCTTCGGAAATTTCCGTAATTTCGATTTTTGGTTTATTAAAATCAAACACTATAAGGTTCCCTCCTTCTGGGTATTCAACATTTGAGGGTATTAACGAATGCTGTAACTGTGAAGATACTCCCCACAGTTACAAATCGTACACTAATTATTATTTAGAATACAGCTCGACGATAAGCATTTCGTTTACCGGAACATCGATAGCTTCTCTTCTTGGAAGTTCTTTTACAGTTCCGCTTAATGTTTCCTGATTAACATCGATCCATTCTGGAACAAGTCTTCCGCCTGTTACTTCCAGGATTCCTTTATATCTCTCAGAACCTTTGCATTTTTCTTTGATTTCAATTGTGTCACCAGCTTTTACAAGGTAAGACGGAATGTTTACACATTTGCCGTTTACAAGTACATGCTTGTGGTCAACGATCTGACGAGCTTCACGTCTGGTTCTTGCAAGACCCATACGGAATACTACGTTATCAAGTCTGCTCTCCAGGATAACCATAAGGTTTTCACCAGTCTGTCCCGGCATTCTGTCAGCTTTGTTGTAGTAGTTGTGGAAAGGTTTTTCCAGAACTCCGTAGATGAATTTTGCTTTCTGTTTTTCTCTTAACTGTAAACCGTACTCAGACATCTTTCTGTTTGCACGTTTTAACTGTCTTGTGGATTTTTTATCAATTCCTAAATAAATCGGATCCAGGCCAAGGGATCTGCATCTTTTCAGAACAGGAACTCTATTTACTGCCATTTCAAGCTACCTCCTAAATTAGACTCTTCTACGTTTTGGTGGACGGCATCCGTTGTGCGGAACCGGTGTTACGTCACGGATACTTGTTACTTCAAGGCCGCAAGCCTGAAGTGCACGAATTGCAGCTTCACGTCCTGATCCCGGTCCTTTAACCATAACATCAACAGTCTTTAATCCATGAATCAGAGCAGCTTTTGTTGCAGTCTCTGCTGCCATCTGTGCTGCATAAGGGGTAGATTTTCTTGAACCTCTAAATCCCAGACCGCCGGCACTTGCCCATGAAAGAGCATTTCCTTCACTGTCAGTCAGAGTAACAATTGTATTGTTAAAGGAAGACTGGATATGTGCCTGTCCGTGTTCAACGTTTTTCTTAACACGACGTTTTGTAGTCGCTTTTCTGGTTGTCTTTGCCATTTTAAAACTAACCTACACTTTCCTATATATAATCAATTAATTCGTTTCGTAAGGAAGTTCGATTCACTAAATTCAGTCTGCGCTTACGCTTGCCTTCATTAAGTTCCTTCGAACAATATTTACACTAAACTCATGCTGCATTTACATTTGCATTCGTTAAGTATTTATTATTTCTTCTTGTTTGCAACAGTTCTCTTAGGACCTTTGCGTGTTCTAGCATTTGTTTTGGTCTTCTGGCCACGAACCGGAAGTCCTTTACGATGACGGATACCACGGTAGCATCCGATTTCCTGCAGTCTCTTGATATTCATAGCGATTTCACGACGAAGATCACCTTCTACTGTCATTGTTTCATCAATTACAGCACTGATTTTCTTTACATCATCGTCTGTCAGATCTCTGACACGGATGTCAGGATTTACTCCTGCCTGTGCAAGAATCTTGTCTGCACTTGTTCTGCCGATACCATAAATATAGGTAAGACCGATTTCGATACGTTTGTCTCTTGGTAAGTCTACACCAGCTATACGAGCCATGTACTGTTTCCTCCATTTTCTTCTTGAAAGCTATATGAACCGTACCACTTGCAGTTTCGCAAGGTGAAATGGGGTACATCTTCAATACTTTCTGTTTTCTAGTTTCCTAATTGGGGTGCCTCGGTAAAACACCCAGCCGCCTTTGGCGAAAAGCGACCTTTCCGAAAATTTGTTGCCTCTCGGTATTAGGCAATACATGCTTCTTTAATAAGATATTAAAACAGTCCGAACAACCCTTCCGGGTGTATCAAACTGCAGCCGCACGTTTCACAAACTCGGGATTCAATCAACCCTGACGCTGTTTGTGTTTTGGATTTTCACAGATTACTCTGATAGATCCTTTTCTTTTGATGATCTTGCATTTTTCGCAGATCGGCTTTACAGATGATCTTACTTTCACTGGAAATCCTCCTTTTCCGTAATATAGGCTTGATTCTGCAGTTCATACACGCCTCAGCGCGTACAACCAGTATAATAACATTCTATTCCGGAAAATACAACCCCCTAATTTAATTTTTTTATTTTTTTATTTCAGTGTAGTAACGATCAGTTTGCTCTCCAGTGCGGCTGCGATCAGATCCTCTTTGCAGCTGTATCCTGCCCTGGTGATCATCTCCTGAAAATTCCATCGTACTCCTGAGGTGGAACAGTTCATTTTTTTTGCAATCTCTGAGTAAGACATCCCACAGATATAAAGACGCAACATTTCCAGCTGCCTTGGACTTATTTCTCCACTGGTGATCCAGTTTAATTCCACATCCGGCGTCATATCCGGAAAAATCCTTTCCCCCTTCAGTGTCCTATTGATCACATCACTGATTTCCTCTTCTCCGTGATCCTTATACCACAGACTGTCTGCACATCCTGCCTTTGCCCGCTCCAGTACTTTAGGATCGATCAGCGAGGTCACAATAAGTATCTTCGTACCCGGATGTTCCTCCTTTATGGTCTTTCCTGCTGTCAACCCATCATGATTATGAAAGGTCTGCACGTCCATCAATACCAGATCGATCACTGAATAATTACAGATTTTTACTGCTTCCCGGGCATCACTGACCGTACCTGCCAGTTTGAACTCCGGATTTTGTAAAATTATATATTCAAAATATTTCTGCATGATCTTCTGATCTTCCACAATAAGTACCCGTACCATAACCTCATTCCCTTCTCATACTGAAGTCATCTGATATTTTTATGACTTTAACGGAAAATTCAGAAACAGATAAAAAGCAGGTTCAAAAAATGTCTTCATAGACCCCTGCTCTGCTTCTACCGCTTTCCTGAGTGCAGATAATCCACCGCCTTCTTTTGCATTTTTCACTGGCGGTTCACCATCATTGGTAATCTGGATCTGATATCCTTCTCTGTTTTCTTTCATATTTACATAAACTATGCTTCCGTGTGCATGACGGGCACAGTTTGTCACACATTCACGGATTGCCTTATCTGTAAGAAGTCTGTAGATTGAATTCTCCGGATAGCTGCCCCGGATCTGAACTGAAATTCCAAGTTCTTCTGCCTGTTTTTCTGTATCTTTATACTGCTCTTCCTCGTTCTTGACGGTTGTGCCGGTAAGAATGTAGACCAGCTGTTTCAGTGCTTCCAGCTGCTTTTCCATGTTTTCCGGTTCTTCCTTCTTTTCCAGGATTCTGCGGATTGACAGAAGACTTCTGCCGAAGCTGTCATGTATCTTCATTTTCATAGAAAGCGTTTCCTGCTCACGTATTTCATCGCCTATCTTTTCATACATTTCTTCCAGCTTTCGATTTAGAAGTTCCAGCTTTTCATTGTTTCTCCTGATTTCTTCACTGTTGTGATAAATTTCAGATACATCAACTGCCACCGTCTGGATGTATCCTGTAAAAGAAGCCTCTTTCAACTGATACTCCTGAAACAGCCAGACAGAACCATCCGGGAAATAAAACACATTACTGTCCGAGCTTAATTTCCGGACCGGCTTCTTCACAGAATCTGCCTTCAGCACGCTGTGCAGCGTATGATAATTCTGCAGACAATTTCCGATAAGCACTCTGCTCAGTTCCTGCATCTTGATGTTACACAGGATAATACGTCCCAGAGGATCTGAAATACAGACACCACAGGGAACATTATTCACTGCCTCATGAACCGACCAGGGAGACAATACATTTCTGTATTCCTTCAGTTCTCTGTAGAGTGCCCAGATAAGATAAACTGCCAGAAGAATTACAAGAACTAACATTATATCTGCCGGAAATAAATAAAACAACGGTCTGTATCTTTTATCTCCCATGCTGCAGCGGTGATCATTCAAAAGCCCCGTCATAAAAAGAAACGAAAAAAACAATTCGGCAGCACTTACCAATATCTTCTTTTTCCCCACCAGACTCATGATTCTGAAAATCAACAGGATCAATTCAAGGATCAGACAGATTTCCATGAGGATCATGATAATATCCTGAAGTATTATGCTGCTTTCTACGAAACCGGGCATCGAATAAACCATTCCTGTTCCTCCTCCTGATGTATCAAGAGCTCCGGCCTCTCTGTCAGATAAATATGAATATCTTCCTGACATGCACATACGACATGGACGGAAATCTGCAGTTTTTTTTCGATCTGAGTCACGCGGAAAAAGACTGAAGTCACAACATCAAACAGTTGCTCTGTCAGCCATTCAAAAAATTCATAACATTTCAGGACATCATCTGCATGGAGTTGTTTTTCTTTGTCCTGCACAAAATAAGCTGCACGGACCTTACATAACTTCAGACTTTCACAGGATTCTGCCAGACTTTGCTTCAGGTCCTCCATGGTCAGTTCATCCTCCTGTGAACTGTACCTGGTCAGAATCAGATTTTTCCACCGTTTCAGATACGTTCCTACTACTACCACTTTGCTCAGAATCCTGTCATATTCTTCCCTGGTTTTCGCCTGCTCCAGACTTTTCATATATGTTGAAAGCAGTTCATACTGTCTTAAGGTCTGACTCTGTATCATATTTAAAAGCCGGTTCTGTTCTTCTGTCTTTCTCCGCTCAGCCTCTTTTTGATAAGCTTTCTGCAAAAGATGATTTCGTGCAGTCAGTTCTTCCTGCTGCTCCTGGATATCCAGATACTGATCCAGAAGGACAGAGATATCTTCTGCCCAGAACAGGTGTCCTCCTTTAACCGGAATATGCCTGATCTGTGTGCCCTGCTCCTGAACGGTTGATTTTGCAATGATACACTCCCGCATTTCCCTGGACAGTCTGGGAAATTCTCCTGAGTAATAGTAGCGCTGAAAAGAATTATCCGTTATTTCTGCATGAAGTCCACCCGTTGCCTGAAACAGTTCAAAATAACGACTGTTGACAGGTATCAGCCCGCACAGAATGCAGCTCTGAAAAATTGCTGCCATAAGCAGACAGCAGACAGCGGTCATATCTCCTGCAATGCTCAGAATAAAAGGTACACGAAAAATATTGCAGATATTCCATCCGAGGAGCAGAATACCTGGAATGATCGGCAGCCAAAACTGTTTCCTTCCGGGAATCCTGCTCTTAAAAACAAGTATTACTTCCATTGCCGCCAGACAAACTATGATCCAAAGCTGGATCACAAAAAAAATCTTTCCATAATGATAGTTTTCATCTGAATACGGCGGTTCCATCAAAAAGCGAAAAACCTGCTGATGCAGATCATTGGTAAGGACACATACAATCAGTACTGCTGCCGGTAACAACAATGCAGTACTGATTTTTTTTATTCTTTTTTCCTCTCTTTCTTCCATCAGCAAAGTGGCTGTCAGTCCCAATGTCGGGATCAATATCATCGGTACATAATACAGATACCAGCATATATGTCCCCCCAGTGGATCCTGAAAAATATGATATTTTATTGTGCGCAGGAAAAACCAGAATACCATCATGCAGCCAATCACTGTCAGATACTGACGCATACTTTTGTGCACGACATGCTTATTCAGATAAATAACCCAGGCACAGTATATTCCCAGATAAAGGCAGGTACGAAGCTGATCTGCCAGTGTTCGCAGAAGATAACTCTCCGGTCTCAGCATTCTGCATATGTATGCCAGCAGGACACACAGCAGAATTGTCATGCAGGATAAGGTTTTCTTTTTTTGGTAAGGCATTTCAATCCCTTTCAGCCAGAATTATTTATTACCATTATACACCAGAGTCTGAATCTTGGGCAATCAGAACTTACCGCTGCTTCCACCGTGAGACCTTCCTGAAGAGCTTGTATGTGAAGAACTTCCGCCTGAAGAGCCCGAGGAACTGTCCTTTTCATTTTTGATTGTTCTTTGCGTAACAATTCTGTTGACAAAACTGTCCGTCGATCTTCGCAGCGACAAGGAACCACTGCGTTCATATGCTTTCGCTGACTCCTGTTTTTTTACAGATTTCAGATTCCTGGATTTGCCTTTAACGATTCTAAAAGAAATAAAAAAGGCAACAACTAAATCTGTGTATAACCAAAAGGGAGAAACCTTCCCCTTTGGCATATTGTCGACATCATAAGGTTCACCGGTTGCTGCCTGTGTCAAAAAATCATCGCACAGATCTGCAAAACATTCAAATGCCTTTGCATACTCTCCACTGCTGAGTTTGCTTCGAAATTCGCTGCTGATATAATCAAGACCTGCATCTGTAAAAGCTACGGTATGACAGTAACCATAGGTTGTGATCGCCCACTCTCTTTCTCCCATACTTACCAGAAGCAAAAGACCATCATCATTTTCTCCATAACCATAACCATTATAATCATAGTAATCATCTGCATATGCCTCGGCTGTTTTACCCTCCAGTGAATTGACTGTAACAACAGCAACCTCATTCTCCTGCCTCTGGCTGATCTCTTCAAGCTTATTTATAAGTGTGCTGCTCTCTTCTTCACTAAGCAGACCGGCTTCATCTACAAGAAGCGGCTTCTGACGTTCTGTCGGGATCTCTGGAATATCAGAAGCCATTACCGGAAATATCAGAACAAATATCCAGAGAAGCGAAAACAGGCAGCACCATATTTTCTTTTTTGTCTTCATTTCACCTGCTCCTTCCTGCTACAGAAATAGTTAGCTTGCCATAAATAAACACTTCAGGCCGTACAATACGCCCCAGATCAGAAGTGTACGGATACCTACAGATTTCCAGAATCTTGATCTGTCTATTGGAAGATCACCGACCATTTTTCCGGTCTGACCATTCATTGCAAAAATAAATTGCTCTCCCTTCCATGTCGTATTCAGAAGCCATACCGGATACATGGCATACCAGTAACTCGCGTTATGGATCTGCACATTTCTGTCTTTTACACTTACTCCGCCATTATATCCCCGCACGGTCTTCCGAAAAGCCTGTTCAGCGCAGACGCTGATTCTCTCACGGGCTCTGTCTATCCGTTCATCCACATTCACATCATAACGGTCAGCAAGGTAGCCTGCCAGATAGGCCTGCTGAAATGGTACAGCATCCTTAAAATCATAGGGTTCAATAGATTCCATCAATGTATCATCCATTTTTCTGGAACCATCTGCCGGAACATGATCGAAACTTATCGTTCCTTCACGATAAACCTGATAGATCTCACGAGTTGTATACTCCGTGTCACCGCTTCTTGAGACATGGACTTTTTCTGCCTCATATGTTATCCGGGCATCTGCATCTGCATCAAACAGCCAGAATGGGATATATACCCCCTTAATCTCATCTACATGGTTTTCTTTTTTGAATACCTTCGGAAGATATTTCTTGCCTTCCAGATGTTTATAATACTTCTCTTTTGCGGCCTTCTTATCCAGTTTAAACGGAATAATATAGTCCGGCTTCAGATCACCGGCAAACTGACCCTTCATCGTTATTTTATTATTGCAGAACGGGCAGGTCGTGGCTCCTGTCGTTTCATCGGCAACAATTTCACTGCCACAGGACTGACAACTGTAAACACGCATACCATTGATCTCATCATTCTGCCATTCTCCGGTGCTCATAGAATGCCAGTTTTCTTCAGAATCCGTCTGTGTATCTTCAGATTTCTGTGTACGCTGAAATTCTTCGACCGTCATTTCCGTATCACAGTACGGACACTTCATATGTTGAGATTTTGAATCAAATACCATCGCACCACCGCAGGCTGGGCACTTATATTCTATAATATCAGACATATTCTCTTCCTCCATATACCGGTGCAGGAACACCTGTAAGTGCTGACACGATCTGGTTTCCAAGCTGTTCATACTTCATCATTTTGGCACGTTCCCAATCTTCTACAGAAAAAGTATTCAACTGAAAATCCATATCATCAAACCACGGTGTATTGACACTCAGTTTTATCTTATAATCATAGGAATATGTGTACCTAGGCGGCACATAAGATCTTGTTTCTCCGTCCTGATCTGTATATTCCTCTTCCTCCCGCTGCTCATCAATCTCCAGCCGGCATGAGGTTATTGCTGACAATGGCACGATATCCGGGTTATTCTGCTCACTCATGTTAAATGCCACAGCAAACATCCCTTTGTTGTCATCAGGCGATACCACATTGAGACCCCGCAAGAAAACGATAGTTAATTTCCACTCTTTGCTTACGATCTTTGCCGGTTCCCTCTGCCTGATATACATAAATACTATCAATCAGCTCCACCAGCATAGAACGGTTCAGTTCTGTTACTGTTTCATACTTACGAATTGTTTCCAAAAATTGATTGGTACTCTGTGTTTTCTTTTCTTCCGCTCTGATTTTAGTTCTTAATTCGTCTCTTTTTTGAGCAAGTTCTTTCTGCTCACTTTCATAAGCTGAGGACATCTTTTCAAAGCGTTCATCAGAAATCTTACCGAGTGCATTCTGCTCAAAGAGCTTCATAATCACACTATCAATTTCTGCAATCCGTTTTTCTGCTACTTCCAAGTCTTTCTCGAACTGTTTGATTTTCTTACTGCCGCCTTTTTCGCTCAATTCGTGCATTTCCTGTATAAACTGATCTCCTAAGGCTTCCATATTCTTAATATGCTTTTGAATATCACTCATAACAATCTGTTGCAACGCCTCATAAGAAATGGCATGGGTTGTACAAAGATTGCTATTCCTTACATAAGTTCTGCAGCGAAAGCGAGGCTCCCTTCCATTTGGATTAGAAAACGCCATGTTGCGACCACAATCCGGGCATTTCACAAGACCCACAAATATATTAGGACGTCCTGTTTTATTCGGCTGTTTTTTTACACTGATGAATTTCTGCACCAGTTCAAAGGTTTCTTCATCAATGATCGCTTCGTGGGTGTTCCGTACTATGATCCATTCTTCTTTCGGAACTGCAACCGGCTTCTTATTCTTAAATGATTTGGTCTGTGTCTTATGAGAAACCATATGTCCCAGGTACACTTGATTCTCCAAAATCATCTTCACATTCTTTGCTACCCAATCCGTTGGAAACTTAAATCCTGTACTTGTTTCCAGAGTGCCGTTCTTCATTGCCCTGTATGCTCTCGGAATCAGAACACCATCCTCGCACAAGGTTCTCGCAATCTGATGAACGCTGTTGCCCTGTTTCGATAATTCAAAAATTCGTTTGACAATAGGTGCTGTATCAGGATCAACCAATAGCTTTCTTTTGTTCTCTGGGTCCACCACATAACCATAAGGTGCAAATGAACCGCAGAACCCACCACTCAATGCTGTTGTCTTTTTTACGCTTCGGATTTTCTTTGATGTATCACGAGCATAATACTCATTCATAATAGATTTAAACGGCATCATCTCGTTTTCATCAAATCTTGTATCGACATCATCATTCAAAGCAATAAACAAAATATCATTATTAGGAAAGATTTCTTCCACATAATACATGAACATGGCATTGTTACGTCCAAAACGTGACATATCCTTTACCATGATACCGCTCGGTTCCGGATCGTCCATAGCATCTTTAATCATACGGTTCAGAGCCGGCCGGTTGAAGGTGGTTCCAGAATAACCATCGTCCACATATTCGCCTATCACTTCAAATCCTTTTTCCTTAGCATTGTACCTTAACATCTGCAACTGATTGGTAATGCTGTTGCTTTCCTTATCCGCATCCCCATCGTCTTTCGATAAACGTGCATATAATCTAACTCTTAGTTTTGTCTGCTGTTTTAACATTTCTGCTCCTTTCCAACAGCAAACAAACTGCTTTGTACTTTATAATTATAACACGTTTAAGCACTCTTTTCAGCAATTTGCTCTACTGTTTTTTTCAATCAACGGGTATTGTTTTCCTGCTCAATTTCTTTCTGGATCAGTCGTTTAATTAAATACTCCAACTGAACCGTACCGGAAAAAACGGAAGTTACATAAAACGTTGTATTCCCAATTTGGACTGCATTCTCCTGTTTAGGATTTTCCATGTGCTCACCTCATTTCCAGGCAACAAAAAAACACCATCACTGGTGTTTTTTTGCTCCTATATATTTACAATTCTTCGTGCATATACTCCGCTTTTTAAATCTATCTCTGCATAAACCATACTACTATCGCCAAACTCTGTCTGCCCTGGCTGAATACAGGTTGTAGTACCTATCTGATTCATCCATGATCCTTTTTCTGTATCAGGACTTTCGTGAATATGCCCGTGCAGAGAAAGTAACGGCTGTTTGGCTTTAAGGAACTCATAAATATCTACTGATCCTATATCCAAATCCTGATATAGAAGCTGTCCCAAACGCAATCCGGCAGGAGGCATGTGCATAACATATACCGTTTTCTTCGGACTCTCCGGTTCAGGCAGTTCTTTCAAAATTCCACACATCAATGGAAGTTCTGTTTTGGAATACTCCAACCAGTCAAAAATTCTGTCATAACCATATTCATTCGATATACCGGCAAAAAAGCTAAGTTGTCTTTGGGGAATATAATCTGTCTCTGTAACAACTCGATCCTTACATCCAAAGGGATGATCCAAAATCTGATTCATTCCAATAAATTCATATTCGTCAATGCGGATTTTTTTACCTGCTATATTATGAACATTTGCGAATCCCCCACAAGTCTGTTCAAAAAGATTATCCACAGATAGCAAATCGTCATTCCCCAGCATATTAAGGTATGTAATGTTATGTTCTTGCAATATGGAAAAGTAATTACTTAGAAATCCTTTGATAAATAACGGTTGTTCTGTATGTCTTTCTCCCAATTTTGGAAGCATATCTCCACCATTCACAATAACTCTGATCTCTTGTTTCATAGCTATTTCTAATGATTTTCTGTATTTATTTTTATCTCCATGCAGGTCTGTAACATAAAGTATTTTCATGCTGTATCTCACTCCTTATATCCTTTAAGCATTTGCATCTTGATTGATTATAACACACAGCAACAATACTTTCAGCAGTTTCCGCCGCTATGTTTTCCACCTGTAGTATAGATCACTTTCTTCCCACATTTTTATATCTTATCATCAAAACCACATGAATAGGTCGGATCTATGGTTATTGCACACATAAATCCGGCCCATTATATCTGATTTCGATTTTACTGCCGTATTTGCCACGCACCCCGGCAAGTCCTTCTGTTATAAGGACGGGGCTGTTACAGGCTGCGGATAGCGTCACCGCATCATAGTCCCACATACGCCGCCGCTTTGCCAGAGCAAGCAAACGCCGCAGGAACTCTCCCCAAGTCTTTAGGAAGCTGTGAAGAAGTACCATTATGATCTGCGTCGTTATCGCGTCCGGCCTGCCACAGCCGGTTTCGTAGGTTGCGTTTATCGCTCGGACAGCCTGGATCCATCACCTCCTTAGGCCGCCTGTCACCGCGCCGCCCCATCTGCCGCTCGGAACACAGAATGAAGTACCTGTAACAGCGTATATTCGGTTGTCAAGGAACAAGCAAGGGGCATGGCAGACAAATTGATATTGCAGTTGGGGTGGGAGGATGTATATGCTTCCTTACCACACCCGTCCAGCTTGTCCCGCCGAATATGTCCCTCTACTATTCAGTACATTTTTAGGGGCAAAGTTGCCGTCTGTTATAAAATTTCTTTGAAATATTTTTCCAGACTACGCAATCCGGCTTCGATAGAACGGGTGATCCGGCTTTTGTGTGTTCCTTCCGCTTTGGCAATATCTGCTTTGCTCATGCCAAGAAAAAAGTGTGCATAGATTCGTTGGCGCTGCTTTACCGGAAGTTTGGAAAGACCTTTATAAATCAACTCCGTCATTTGGCGCTGTTCCCAAATTTCTGCCGGGTTAAGAGGCTTTTGCAATATCTCACGCTCAATACCTTCGTCTCGATCCAGAGAGTAAAATGCTTTATAGCGGTATGTACGAATCCGATAGGCTTCTTCCAACAACATATATTCCCGAAGCAACAAAGCAACTTCATCCGGCACCTCAACGATCATGTCCTGTGTATAATACGGGTAATAATCCCGAAGATTGATTTTCTTCATAGTAATTTCCTCCAATTTCGATGTTTGAGTTGATGGCAAAAATCGAAATCAGAGGGTGGGCTGCGGCAGCGATAAGGTCTAAGTCTCTTTCTGATTAAAAAAAGGGTACAAAAAAGCGCGCCCGTACAAAGAACAGGCGCGCCAAAGCAGCAGTATAAAATTTTTCCGGGAGGTTGACAGCGAAAATGCTCAAACTTTGTCGAAACCAAAAACGCCGCAATCCATACGAGCTGGACTACGACGTATAGGTGACTGAATGTAAAGCAGTTTATCTGCAGATCTGTGTTGCATAGACGCATAGACATTTCCTCCCATCAAGGAGGAACCTGAATCGGCTGCTTGATACCTCCTTGGGAGAAAATTATATCGGTTATGTTTCCTTTATCAGTCCGCAGATATTCGCTTTTTACTCTTTATATTCGCAATTTTCTACATATTCCGCTCTTAGAATATATGCTGCAAAAAGCAAGCCCACAAGGGGAAACAACACCTTGTGGGCTCATGTTATAGATGTTCAAATTTATAGCCGATCCCGGCGACACTCTCAATATAGTTTGGAAGATCCGGTTCAAAGCGCAACTTCTTACGCAGCTTACTTATATGATTATGAATCGCTTTTCTCGAATAGAAATCACAATCCTCTTTCCAAACCAAATCGGTAATCAGTTCGTAAGTAAAAACACGTTTGGGATTGGCAATGAGTAATGCCAGTATATCAAACTCCTTACTTGTCAGGTTGATAATCCGTTCACGAACCCTGACAGTGCGGTGTTCCAGGCATAGATAAAGCTCGCCTTCTTGTATTTCTGTCAGAGGATTTTTCTCTGCTGTGGAAGAAGTGTGACAGGAATTGAATACTGTTCCATGACAGACTCCTTGCTCCAAAATATATTGCATTAGAGCATTCTTTTGTTCCTCGTTAAGAAGCAGAAATAACTTTTCGCCAATCTGTTTGCCGGATTCTTCTATATCAAAAACAGCTAATGTCCCATCACATCATCACCTCCATAAAATTTTTCAATTACTCCACAAAGAACAAAACCTGCCGGATCAGCTCCGGGATATTGACCGGGGCGGTGATATAGTCGTTCACGCCCTCATGCCGGTATTCATATTCCGTGGCAGGGTCGTTGTTCTCGGTGAGGATAAAGAACGGCAGAAGCCGGACAGGGGGATTCTTCATTTGGAACATCCCCGCCACCCGCCGTAGCGTATGAAACAGCTCCATTGCTGTGCCGTCCGGCAGTTCCAGATCGCACAAGATCAGTTCTATTTCCTTATCCTCAAAAATCCGGCGCTTGGCTTCCCAAATCGAGGAAACCAGAATCAGGTCAAAGCCCTTTTGTAGCATAGCAGCCCGCAGCACTTCGGCGCTGGTATCTTCTGCATAGACAAAGAGCAGCTTGTGAAAAGTCGGGGCCTTTTCGCCGGATAACTGCCGGTAGGCGTATTCCACCAGCTTATCTTGTAGTAGCAGTCCTTTCATTTTGTCCATGCACAGCGTCGCGCCCCGGCGCATAGCTTCCTGTTCGTAGTCGTCCTTGTCATGACAGGACGCCAGAATAAAAGGCAGCTCCTTGTCTGCGGCCCGCACCTCGTCCAGAAAGTCCATGCCGGAACCGTCCGGCAGGTCGAGATCACAGCAGACCACCAGCGGCATTTCCTCTTGGATGGCGGTCCGCGCTTCTTTCAGCGTACAAGCCGTTTTTACCGGGTAGCCCCGGTGCTGTAAGTATTTTTGCAGGCACCATGTATAGGTGTCGCTGTCGTCGATCAGCAGTATCTTTTTCATGTGTCCTCACCCCCAATATTGATTTACCACAAGCATAAACTACAAATGTTACACAAATGTCCGAGGTGCCTTTGATTTCGACAGAAAAACAGGCTGAATTGTTACAACGCTCGGACATTTCAAAAATTTCTTTGAGAAATGGCGAAAAAAGCGGGGCAGCACACGCCGCCCCGCCGATCCCATACGGCTATTCCATCGTCCTGATTTGCTCAACAAGAGATTGCTTTTTCAGATTTCCAGTTGTGTAAGAAATCAAGGTGAATTGCACAATCAGCAGGATTGCTAAATATATCAATACGATCAGCCACGGAAATGAATAGTAAAAGTATGGATTCATCGTTTTCACAACGACCTGTACGGATAGGAAGCCCAGTCCAGTCCCCAAAACCAATGTTACCAGCGTAGCAAAAACTGAATACATTAACCCCTCATAGCACAGCATTTTGATAAGCTGCTTTTTACTCAAACCAATCGCCTGTAACATTCCAATTTCCTGCCTACGGGATAAGAAGTTTGTGATTGTCGTATTGACAAGGTTGATTAAAGAAAAGCACACAACAATAACAGCCACGATCAACAATACCCCGAAAGAAAGTTGTTGAAGTCCGCTATAATAAGTGATACTTTCTTTTATGGTTTCCATAACCAAATCGCTATTTCCGTCTATCAGTTGATTTAATGCAGCTTCTACCGTATCATATTTTTTCATATCGGTAATTACGGAAATCGTACCTGTGCAATCTATCCCGGTCGCTTCATTCATAAACTGCTCCGGAAGCGCAAAGCATTTTGAGAAGCCGGAGTAAGAATATTCGTTTACAATGCCCATGACGGTATAGGCCTTTGTGCGAATTTGGCCGGATTCGGTTTTATAGTCCACTTCGACGGTATCACCCAACGCAGCCTCAATATCATAGAGATCGGCACGCTCTTGAAGCAAGACAATTCCATTGCCTGCCACCAGTTCATCATAATCAGTCGTTCCCGCAATTCGCTCTTTCTCCAAATTCTGCTGTTCATCTCGGCAAAAGCCCTGAATCCATTTTCCAGAATTACCATTTACACGATATTCTGCGTCCGTGTAATACCAGTGCTTGATTCCTGTAACGCCATCAATAGATTCTACTGCATTTATAAAATCGGCATTTAGAAAATTCTTTTGCTGCAATCCAGACAAAGAAATACCAGCAGTGTCCCACGATTGATTTGCGTTGAGCTGAATGTTAAATTCACCGACAGGGAAAGCCCTGCCTCTTGCCTCTGCAACGCCATCATAGGAAACTAACATTGTCGAAATCAATACAACCAATACTCCGCCGAGTGAAAGAGAAAGTATTGTTAAAGTGGACTTTGCCTTTTGTCTGGACAGATTCATTTTAGCAAGTGAAGCAGGCGTTATTTTACGGTGCAACACGGAACTTTCTTTCATTTTCCCCTGATAATCGGAATATCGCAATGCTTCCAGCGGAGATACTGCCGCAGCTCTTTTTACAGGAGTATGAATGGCAATCATCACAATAATAAATGCAAAAAGGCCAACCCCGACCGTCACACATAAAGTAGTCAGCCAGTACCAACCGGCAGGAATCAGGAAGTACCCAATCACATTTCCAATAACCAAACCAATCGGGATAGCAATGGCAGCAAGTAATTTCCCCTCGCGGTAAACCATCTTTTTGATCTGTCGTTTTGTAGTTCCGATTGTGCGAAGCTGTCCATAGTTACGGATACTGCTTGCTACTGAAATATAAAAAATCGAATAGATCACAATGCCGGAACCAATGAAAGTTACAAAACCGATCAAGAAATAGAACAGCATATCGCTTCCGTGATTTTCGTCCTTTAAGTTAAAATATGTGGAACGGACAATCACATTATCATCGGAAATTTTTAATTGCTGCGCCAGAGTGTTTGCATAGTTGGTGGCTTCTTCCTCGCTCATGTTTTGAGCGCCTTTCAGCCCAATGTAATAATCAATCATGCCTCCGTCGCCATACTGCTGTCTTACTAATTCTTTCGATATAATGGCTGTATAGCGCCCAATATCGCCGGTTTTCACATCTAAGATTCCCGTCAATTTGAAATCATGGGTAGTGCCGTCAGAAAAGGGGATTTGAATTGTCTGTCCCAATTCATTTGAATAGCCCAAACTATCCAAAAAGGATTCCTGCACTACAATTTCATTCTCCGAAGCTGGTAAATCTCCCGAATAGGGCATACTTTGGGATGTTAGCATATCTGCATTTGCATAAGTAAAGTTCACGGTTGAATGGTTTACCTGTTCAGAAAATGCGTTGAAAAATTCTCCAACCCACGCAATTTCTTCTTGCTTGTATAGTTCCTGTCCCTGTTGTTCAGAAATCGCATGATACATAATCTGCGCTGTTTTTTGGTTGCGGTTTTGCGTTTCCTGCATAACCCCAAAGCCATAGAGTACAATAGCAGATAGCAATGCGCTGGCAAGTACAATCGTCAAAACAATAAAGATATTTCTTTTTCGATTTGCCGATATACTGCGGTTTGATATGCGCTTTACAATGCCGCTGGTATCATTTTCAAAAGGCCATGTCATAGCCTGCCACCTCCTTACTCCACGATCTTACCGTCCTCAATGCGGACGATCCGATCGGCAAGGCGGGCAATGTCGTTGTTGTGGGTGATCATCACAACGGTTTGTCGGAACTCCGCACTGGTACGCTTGATCAGCCCCAGCACCTCGGCGCTGGTCTTGCTGTCAAGGTTGCCGGTGGGCTCGTCGGCCAGCACAATAGCCGGTTTGGTGATCAAGGCCCGGGCGATAGCCACACGCTGCTGCTGTCCGCCAGAAAGATTGTTCGGCATATTTTTCAGTTTATCTTCCAGTCCCAGCAGGTGAACGATCTCGTCCAAAAACTTCTGATCCACCGTGTCCCCGTCCAGCTCCACCGGCAGGACGATGTTCTCATACACATTCAGGATCGGAACAAGGTTATAGTTCTGGAAGATAAAGCCGATGTTGCGGCGGCGAAAGATGGTAAGCTGTTCGTCGTTCATCTTCGACAGTTCTTTGTCCCGGACAATCACATTGCCAGAAGTAGGGGTGTCCAGCCCGCCCATCATGTGAAGCAGGGTAGACTTGCCGCTGCCGGAGGTTCCCACAACGGCCACAAATTCGCCGTCCTCCACGGAGAAGTTCACACCGTCAAGGGCGCGGGTGATGTTCGGCTCTGTGCCGTAATACTTTTTCAGGTCGATAGTCTGTAAAATGCTCATAAAATTCAATCCTTTTTTTGTTTGTTGTAAATGCGGAACGCTGCTGCGCCGGTGGCCGCCAACTGCACCAGAATCAGCACAGCGAACAGGCCGAAGCTCTCATAGTAGAACAGTTCATCCCAAAATAGGAGAACATCACAGAGAGCAGTCAAGGCAACCGTCCAGCGGATGTGCCGGGCCAGCCATTGCCGGAACACCAGCACAATGGCAACGGGCGGGACGATCAGCAGCGCCAGATTCAAAATCAATGTCGGGGTCAGTTCCATTGCGTCGCCTCCTCACTTTTGTTGATAAGGGTATTGTAAAACCCAAATGTCCGCGAAATGTTACAGCGGCCAAAAAATTTCATTGAAAATCGGGGTGAAATGTTACAACGCTCGGACATTTCAAAAAAATTCACGGCGGACAGCCGGAAATGGTCGTCCGCCGAATCATACTACACAATCTTTTAGATAGATTGATTGTGAAATAATTTCAATCCAATCACCACATCTATCATAAGTTCCACAATGAGAATTATACTAATGGCAACATTAAAATTACATAGGTTATATAATCCGATATAGATTTCACAAGTAAGAAATACAACTTGCAGACACAAATTTAAGTATGTCACTAAATGCTCGTTAGTTCTATTCCACAATCTAAACAGGAACATTGTAAAAATAGGTTTTCCCGTAAAAGCAAAAAGCACTGACAATACCGGCACCAAAAATACATAGTAAGAATCTACTGCATTGCTGGGGGATGTACCTACCCATTGAATTGCTATTTTATCAGGAACAACGAAAAATAAAACAATAGATAAAATAACATTGATTATTAAGATGATTGTTGTTGCTTTGCAAAAATTGATTTTTTTCATGGTGTTTTCTCCTGTTATAAGTGTGCTTTATTTAGTCGGCAACATAATGGAAAATTCCGAACCCTTGCCCGGCTCCGAAACCACTTTGATATAGCCGCCCTGCCGTGTTACGATCTCGCGGGCCAGATACAGGCCAATGCCCACGCCCTGCTGTTCGTGTACTTCTTCCTCACGATAGAAGCGCCGGAAGATGGCGGCCTGATTGCTTTCGGAAATGCCCTTGCCGGTGTCGGCTACTTTGATTTCCACATACATTTCCCACAGCACCACCGACACAGCGATTTTCCCGCCTGCCGGGGTGTACTTCACCGCATTGTCCAGCAGGTTAAAAAGGGCTTCGGATGTCCACTTGCTGTCATGGAAAACGGTCAAATCCTCCGGGCAGTCCACGGACACGACGATTTCCTTTTTCTCTGCTGCATACACAATTCCACTCATGGCCTGTGCCACGGTATCAAAGAGGCGGCCCGGTTTCTTATCCAACTGGATCACGCCCGTTTCCAGCCGGGAAGTTTTCACAAGGGCCTGAAAGAGAAAGTCCAGCTTATCCGTCTGGCTGCGGATTCCCCGGATAAAGTCGGTGCGCTCCGCCTTGGTCATAGGCTTTTCCAGCAGCGTGTCCGTCGCCATTTTCAGATTGCTTACCGGCGTTTTCACTTGATGGGAAATATCCGATACAAGGGTCTGTAACTCCTGCCGTTCCTCGTCCACCCGGCGGCGGTTCTCCTGCATGATCTGATAGAGCCTTGCCAGCCGGTGTCCAATTCTGGCAAGCTGGGTTTCGCTGTCCTCTGGCCGCTGGGGCGCTTCATTTCCGGCGATCATGTGGTCTAAAGTCTGGCATAGGTCAGCGGTAAACTGCGACAGCCGCTTTCCAAACGCCTGCGTCAGTACAAAAATCCCCACAAGGGCGCACAGCAGCAGCGCCCCGCCCGTCAGCAGCACCGCCGTCTGTTTTGTCACAAGAAACAGGGCTATGGTGATCCCGGACATGGAAAGGACAAGCCCCATTGCTACCCGGCCAAACAGCCGCTTTACCGAGAGGTTTTGCAACTTCATTTTGCCTCGCCTCCCGTCCATTGATAGCCCATGCCGTAAACAGTTTTGATGTAGGGCGCGCCGCCGTCGGATTCGATCTTACTCCGAATCCGGCTGATGGAGGTTGTCAGGGTGTGTTCGTCCACAAACTTCTCGTCTATATCCCACAGCTTTTCCAAAAGCTGCCCACGGGTCAGCACTTGCCGGGGATTTTTACGGAACAGGTTCAGCATTTTGTACTCCATCGGGGATAGGGTCAGGGGCTTGCCGTTTAAGGAAGCCGTCTGCTCCGAGAAGTCCAGAAACAGCCGCCCGTCGTCGTAAATGTCCTTGGCCGGTTTGTGGTGTTCCAGCATGGCGAACATGGCTTTGATTTTTCGCTGCAAGGCCCCGATCACAAAGGGCTTTGTGATGTAGTCCACCGCGCCCACCTCATAGCCCCGTATCTGGTCGCTCTCCTGATCGTTAGCGGTCAGGAAAATCACAATGGTGTCCGGGTGCTGGGGCTTTATCAGTTTGCACAGCTCAAAACCGTTGCCGTCCGGCAGGTTGATGTCCAGCAGCACTAAGTCAAATTCCCGCTGGCGTATGGCTTCGGCTGCGGTTCTGGCGTTTAGGGCAGAAGTCACGCCGTAGCCGTCTGCGGTCAGGTTATAGGCCACCATCTTATTCAAAAAACTGTCGTCCTCGACAATTAAAATCTGCTTCATATCCTCACTTCCTTTGCTTTTTGTAGATAGTATAACAGGCAAATGTCCTTTGTTGCAGAAAACACAATTTTCTGATAAAGGAAAATTTACTCCATTGTTTTAATGCGCTCGATCACAGGATGTCTTTTGCTATATCGTACAGAGAAAACGGAGTAAGCGGCCAGTATGAAGAAAAGCGCTACAAAATATATGCTTATTTCTAAAACTGGAAAATGATAAGTCAATGTCCCGAATGTCCCAACCTGATTGAAAACTTTGCAAAGTACAAATCCTGTTAAAGTTCCAATCGTTAAGGTTAAAATAGCCGTACCAGAAACATAATAGAAACATTCTGTTTGCAGCATTTTGGAGAATTGCTTACTGCTCAATCCCACAGACTGTAAAATACCAAATTCCTGCTGTCTTGATATAATGTTTGTCATTAGCGTGTTGATAAGGCTGATTAGCCCAAAAACAGCAATGAAAAATACCAATCCGTATAACGGCATTTTTATGTTATCCATTTCCTCTTGCAGATAAGTAATAATATCGCTGATACTGAAAACTTCTATACCTCCACGATTTTCCGCCAACTGGAAAATCTTATTCTCAACTTCTGTAAGCTGATCTCTTTCCACATCTACAATGCAGGTTATGTTGAAGTTGGAAACATTTTCTTTCATCATAGGTAAGAGTTCCTGCGGAAAATAGAAAGAAGCTGAATCCCCACCGAGATTAGGAGCTTTCCCAATCCCCATTACAGTAAATTCTTCCCATTGTCCATCCGCTGTTTCCACTTTGACTATATCGCCAATTTGAGGAGTGTAATTATAATAGTCGCTTAACAGCTTGGCGGAATTATCTACGATAACTCCTTTTCCGTTGATAAGTTTCTGGCGGTCTGCGGTTCCCTCAATTAGTCCTTGTGAAAAGGCCTCGTACTGATTTTCGGGGATTCCAATTTGGGTAAAGAAATGGCTGTTACCATCCTTGAAAGGAGTGGGAAATTCCATATTTGAAACACAGCCCTGTATAAATTCAATATTCTTTACGCCATCCATATCTGAAATCGTTTCTTCCAAAACTTCATCCAATGGATTTTTCGTTTGAAGTGCATTGATCCCGGCGGGGCGATCTTCCGCATTTGTGTTGGCGGGATCAAGGGAAAGTACAATGTCGCCATTTGCAAATTGCTGTTTTGCCATGCTTTCTACATCAGTTGAATTAAGGTAGGTGGCGGCACACATCAGTAAAACTCCGGCAAATCCCAAAGACAATACGGTTAGTATAGCTTTTTTCTTGTTCCGGGCAAAGCTCATTCGGGCAAGCGAAGATGGCGTAATTTTTCGATGTTCGATCCGCGTTTTTTCTGTCGCCGGTGTATCAGTCGTATTGATTCGCAGCGCCTCAATAGGCGATACCATAGAGGCTTTCTTTACAGGGGTATGGACAGCAATTTTCAAGGCAATTTCTGTAACAAGGGCAATCACAACGGCACATTCCAGTGTAGTCATCCAATGCCAGCCGTCCGGGACGAAACAATAGCCCAAAACACTTCCCAATACAACACCGATAGGAATTGCAGCACAGGATAACAAAAAACTTTCTTTTCGCACGATACGCTTGATCTGAACCGATGTAGCCCCCAGCACACGCAGTCTGCCATATTCATGTGTTTTCCCGATAACAGAAATGTAGAACAGGCTGTAAATAACCAAAGAACAGGCCAGTACAATTAAACTGCTTGCTCCGATAATCACCAATAGCTCCAGCGTGGATTTTTCTTCTGCCAATCCAAAGTAGGTAGAGCTATACATAACATACTGTTCAGGTACACCGCTTTGTTCCGCAATTTCGTTTATCAGCAGTTTCAAAGTTTCGCTGTCCATATTTTCGGTATTTTTCACGCGAACCAAAAGATCGTAACAGTTTGCTTTTTCATACCGGCTATATAAGCCATCCGATACAATGACTTGATAAATACGGGACGCATTACTGCTTTGAATAATGCCGCAAACATGATATGTCTGATTTTTTCCAAAAGGCATATCCAGTGTAACGGTTTGATCCAGTTGAACCGGCAACCCTAAATGCTCCAAATAGGACTGTTCCACAATGATTTCATTTTCTGCCTCCGGCATTTTTCCCAGCAAGTCAGTAACGCCTTTTAGTTCAAGTGCATTTTGATCTCTGTAATACACATCCAAAGTATAGTCATTGATACGGCTCGTTCCCATTGCAGCCTCTTTGCCGACTGCTTCAATCTGGTTGTTATGTTCCAGTTTTTCAAAGACGGTACTGGTACTGTTAATAAAGCTGCCCTGATAGCGTCCTTGCAGATAAAGCCTATTTTCACGGTCTGTTCCGAGATTATATAGTGCTAATACCATCATCAAACTAACTGCAAAAGCAATCGTTATGATAATAAACGCATTGCGTCTTTTATCCGCTTTCATGC
This sequence comes from Blautia sp. MSK17_66, assembly GCF_020538025.1. Classification (NCBI taxonomy): domain Bacteria; kingdom Bacillati; phylum Bacillota; class Clostridia; order Lachnospirales; family Lachnospiraceae; genus Blautia; species Blautia sp. MSK17_66. Next base: position 39,607 of record NZ_JAJBNQ010000014.1, on the reverse strand, counting down.
TTCGGTCTGCTAATTTTTTTACAATGGCGCTGGTGTCATTCTCAAAAGGCCATGTCATAGTTGTATCACCTCCATATTTGATAAGGCCATTGTAAACCCCAAATGTCCGCGAAATGTTACAGCGGACAAAAAATTTTATTTTTTTGCATTTCTCTGTTATAGCAGTTCAAAATAATAACTCTATTATAGGCAGTTATCAAAGGTTTATCAATGCGGCAACTGTAAACAGATTCTCTGCCAAAGACTCTTAAAACTACTGGCAAGCAATGCAATCTTACGTAAGATTGCGTATTTAGCAGAAATCCCGTTTCCGGAATTCCTGCTAATGCTTGTTGGTGACATATCCCCAAACCCCTGAGATCATTGCCGGTGGCAATGGCTGCGCGTTCCGTTGGAACGCTGAAAACCAAAAGCAGACAAATCTTATTGACGGGATTTTTCTGTGCTGCGCTGCGGTTGTGGTGGGGAAGAAATCTCTAATAGATATTCCACATTGGCCCGAACATTATGAAGTTCTTTCATAAGGTGCTTTTTGCCGATCCTGATAGGTACACAGCCCTAAGTTGGGGTCACTTGCCAGCCGTTTCGATATGGCGAAAAAGTCGCCTTCTTTTTTGTGAAATTTTCGTATGGGCGTGAAGTGATAACCGCCATATTCAAAGGTTTTTCGATCGCTCATTTACGCCTGCCTTTCTTTACTGGAAATTCCAGCTTGAAATTCACATATTTACCGCCGGTATCATCCAGAATCACTTCCGCATCATAGGTCCTTCCTGTTTTTTCACTGTAAAGCCCGGACATAGAAATGCGGCCCTCTTTCAAAAGAGCCGCTGCCACAGACTTTGTGATAGATTTTTTCTTGCTGGAAAAGAAACGGTTATCTTTCCAAAGAGCAAAAGAACATTCCCTGTTGCCGCAGAAAAAACCTTTCTTTCCTTCAAATACCGGGGCACCGCAGCGGGGACATACCCCCACGGCTTCGTGTGCAGTTCCTTTGGAAGAAGGAAACAGATCCGCAAAACGTTCTTCCGGGGTAGTATGTTCTTTTACCAGCGTCCGGCTCATATCTGCAATCTGATCCATAAAAGATGTTGCCGACAGTTCGCCATGTTCCACTTGTTTCAGCATGGATTCCCATTCTGCAGTTAAGATGGGAGATTTGATATTGTCCGGCAGGACTGCGATCAGGTTCTTTCCTTTTTCCGTAGGAATGAGCTGCTTTTTCTTTCGCTGTACAAATCCGGCAGAAACCAGCTTTTCCAGTGTTGCCGCACGGGTAGCCGGAGTACCCAATCCTTTACGCTCGGCATCTTCCGGCATATCTTCCGCACCGGCAGTCTCCATAGCGGACAGCAGTGTGTCCTCCGTATAGTGTTTCGGCGGTGAAGTTTTCCCTTCACGGAGACTTGCTGATACAGCTTCAAAAGTCTGTCCTTCCTTCAGCACAGGGAGAGCGGCATCTTCATTTTCTCTGTGTTCCGTTTCACTCTGCCTGATACTCATACGGTGAATCCGTTCCACCTCTTTCCAGCCGGACTGTAAGATGGTCTTTCCTTTTGCCGTAAAAGTATATCCCTGGCAGTCTAACATAGCGGTGACCGCTTCAAACCGGTTTGCCTGCGTTGTGGCACAAAGCAGTCTGACGGCAAGCAGGGTAAGCACATCCCGCTCCCCGGAAGGAAGCTCCGACAGGTCTGTCCGTGCAATCTCCACAGTTGGGATGATGGCATGGTGGTCGGTCACTTTGCTGTCGTCTGTTACCCGGTCAATGTCCGGCTCTCCGGCGCAGCCTTTTCCAAAGGGCATATTGTCACGCAGCCATAGGATCAGGGAAGCGGCGGTTGCCTGCATGTCCTTCGTCAAATACTGGCTGTCCGTTCTCGGATAGGTTGCTAGCTTCTTTTCATAGAGAGATTGCACATAATCAAGGGTCTGTTGAGCCGTATAGCCATAAATACGGTTACATTCCCTTTGCAGAGTTGTAAGGTCATAAAGGCGGGGAGGCTGTATAGTTTTTACCTGCTTTTCCGCAGAACGCACAAAAGCGGAGTTGTGGTCACAGTCCATACGGATTTTTTCAGCCTCGGATCGTTCCGTCATTTTTTCGCCGGAAGCAGTAAAACCTCCGCAGGTGATTTCCGGCACATAAAAAGGCCTGCTGATGAAGGATTCAATATCCGACTCACGCTGTACCAAAAGTGCCAGCGTCGGTGACATAACACGGCCGACATTTAGTGTGACACCATACAGGACAGAAAAAAGCCGGGTGGCATTGATCCCGATCAGCCAGTCGGCTCCTGCCCGGCATACTGCCGCATCATAGAGTTTATCGTAATCACTGCCGGGACGGAGATGGTCAAAACCCTCACGGATCGCCGCATCCTCCATACTGGAAATCCAAAGGCGTTCCATAGGCTTATTACATCCGGCATATTCATAGACCAGACGGAAGATCAGTTCTCCTTCACGCCCGGCATCCGTAGCGCATACCACAGAATCAACCCGTTTGTCCTTCATCAGCCGGCACAAAAGGGCAAGCTGCTTTTTCTTATCCTTTGGAACTTCATATTTCCAGTTTTCCGGTAGGATCGGAAGGTCCTCATACCGCCATTTGGCGTACTGTTCTTTGTAAGCCTCCGGCTGTGCCAGTTCCAAAAGATGTCCCACGCACCAGCTCACCAGATAACCGGAACCTTCGAGATAACCGTCTTTTCTTTCCGTTGCGCCTAATACTGCTGCCAGTGACATAGCAACAGAGGGCTTTTCTGCAATCACAAGTTTCAATTTTTATTCCTCCTTCATAGTTTCAAATTCTTTATCCGCAAGTTTTCCGGTTTGCATAAGACACATCAACATAACGCCGGAAGCCATTCCTCCGGCAAAGGTAAGGAAATGTGAAATCAGGTTCCACATAAGCATTCCTCCTAAAAATGGGTAAAGAAAAACGCCCACTTCAAAGTGAGCGCATCAACAGGTATCTATTTTGTTTTTGGTTTCAAGTGATCCGGCAGGACGATCTCTCCAACCGGGATTTCCCGCAGTTCCTTTTTCATCCGATGGGTGAAGCGGATCGTCTTTGCCGTACCGCCGGTTTCCCGTCCGTCATATACAGCGATCACTCGGTCGGAGTGCTCCACCATATAGCGGTTTCTGTGGGAGTAGACGCTTGGGAGATATTTTTCCTGTATGACAACAACATCCGCACAAGCCTCCAGCAGTTCACGGGTTCTTGTTTTCTTATTCAGGCTGTCCAGACGTTTGCGGTAAGGGATCACTGCGATCAGCTCCAGCGCCGGATTAGTCTGCTTTCTTTCCAACACCAGCTCTGCAAAATACTGATCCACGCCATCTGCAAAGCCACTCATAAAACAGGTAAATCCATCTGTAACGGCAGCATCGATCTCATGTTCCAAAGCGGCTTTTATTTTGTTGATCTCATTCTGCGGCAAATCCCTGTGTCCGGTAACACAGCAAGTCTTTCCTTTCATCGGTCATCCCTCCATCTGATAGGTAAAATTCTTCACTTTTCATATAGTAATAGATTTAATTTAGCAAGTCAACGATAATACCCTTTTTCCTTTTGCGGATAATAAAGGGGCGTGAGGTACAATCTATTACAGAATGGGAGGTGAAGGCGATGTATGAAGATTTTGTCCCGGAACGATTAGCGAAGCTGCGGACACAAAAAGGAGTTTCCGCACGCGATATGTCTTTATCGTTAGGTCAGGCAAACAACTACATCAATAATATTGAGAATAAAAAGTCACTTCCCGCTATGCAGTCTTTTTTCTACATCTGCGAATATCTGGGTGTGACACCGCAGGAATTCTTTGATGAAGGAAATACCTACCCGGAAACCTTAAAGGAATTCATTGCAGAGGCAAGACAGCTTGATCCTCAATCCATGCAATATATCCTCGGTATTATGAAAGAACTCAATAGCAGAAAGTAAGCGGTCACGGTAATGGCCGCTTTTTTCGTGACTTTCTTTATTATATTTTATAATGTTCTCGAAATGTCCGCTCCCTATACCGATAAGTATTCAAAAACTGTTCTCCAAACAGCCTTTTTCTATTCGCCGGTACTGCCAAAGCTGCCGGTTCCTCGTTCTGTTCCCAGATCGGTTACAAAATCCGCAATGACGATCGGCGTGATCACAAGCTGCCCGATACGGGCTCCCTTAAAAAGAGACTGCGCCTGATTGCTTACATTGCTGATGATCGCATGGATCTCTCCACGGTAGCCGGAATCCACAGGTGGCAGTTCACAGACCAGACCTTTTACCGCCATACTGGTACGGGGAAAGATATATCCCGCATACCCATCCGGTATTTCCAGTCCAAAACCAAGAGGAATTTTGGCGATTTCTCCGGGCTGTAAGGTGCAGTCATAGGGCAGATAAACATCTGCTCCGGCATCATTGCCATGCGGACGGTAAGGACGCTGGTGCTCCGGTACGCCAAAGTCAATCAGTTTTATTTTCATCGGCAGCCTCCTTCCCAAAGAGCAGGATAGTCTTTTTCTAAAATATCCTCCGGCGTCATATCTGCCTCCAATTTTCGCCCGCAGGTCATTTTACCTTCCAGACATCGATCCATCTGACAAAAAGGCCCGGTCAGTGATGGGGCAAACAAAGCAGGGCTTAGTTCATAAAGTTCTTTCCAGACCTTTAGCAGCACAATCCTTGTTTCATCAGTATTTCTCCGGCATACCCGCTGGCTGATGATATGTTTCCACTGATAAGGGGTGGCGCTGATGAGCAGTACATTCCGTAATCCCTGGGGCGTGGCATAGCCGGCCGCATCGTGCCCGCTTCCGGCAGTGCACAGGGCTTCATAACATTTCATGCTTTCATGACAGCTTTTTAAGTACAATTCCCGTACCACTGCCGGAGCCGTCATAATAGAATACGGGACAGCGAAATCCGCCTGTCCCGTATAGTTGCTGTACTGCAGCGATGCACTCATAAATTTTACTTCGTTCTGGTGGCGGGTGATCTGCGCCAGAAAACGCCTGCTGGCGCCGACAATGGCTACCGTGATCACCGCAAATTTCTGGATGGTAGGATGGGGAAGCGCCCCCATAGCTGCTACTGTCTGAACGCTGAATGATTTTTCGTAGAGCTCCATCAGGTCGTCCATTGAGGCAATCTTATGTCCCTGTTGGGTAAGCCTTGCCGCAAAGACCATGTTTTTTTCTGCTTCCGCTACCGCCTGGCAGTTCAAAATTTTTACTTCGATTCGTTTAATTGGTATGTCCCTCCTTTACAATCGCTTTCAGTAAGAACAGATAGTTCAGACTGTCTGTGATCTTTTCGTCCCATGTGTCCATCGGGTAAACCGTTTCCTCGGCAAAGCACATATCGTACAGAGAAACAATATGCTTTGCCAGCATACCGGCAAGGGCACGCTGGGGCGTTGTGTGCTGTAAAGCTGCCGCTGCCTTAAATGCACCCAGCCGGTCCGGGTCATCCCCGGTGTATTCTTTGGTTTTCCGTTTCAAGGTATCAGCACAGAGCCGCACCTGTTCGTCAAAAACGGCATTGACTTCATTTTGCGTAATATAGCATCCCTCCTTTGAAAACAAGAAACCGGCTATTCTAAAGCATCTTAGAATAGCCGGCAAATAAATGGATATGTAATTGTTTATAGTGTATTGATCTCTTTTTCCAGTTCCTGGACCGCTGCTATGACTGTCTCAAATGTCGGAACATCCCCATACAACATATCCTGCATAGAGTTATAGTCCGCTTCCAATGCTGCAAACCGATATTCCGGCGGGAGTAATTTTAATGTGCCCGGCACAGCCTCCGGGTACTTCGCCCATGATCTGGGATAGAATTTCATTTTGAAATCTACAACTTTCTTCAGGAGGTCAAGCCTGGAAAAAGCAGCTTCTTTAACCGGTGTTGCAGCCATGCGGTAGAGATCATAATAATGTCTGGAATACCGCTGCGGCATTTCCAAATGTTCCGGTCTGTTCGCTTCATGGTGCAGGATTGTGGCTTTTTCCCAGAAGGTCCGTTCCGGGGCAACGGTAAGGATTGCGGTTTCTTTTTGCTCAAAAATCTTCGGATAATATTTTGCCGCGTATGGTTCGATCAGCGCTGTTTTTGCAGGAGTCCACGCTGCCAGCGCACCAATCTCTAAACGGATCACCTGTAAAGTCGCCGTATTCGTAAAAAGGTGCGGATAGGCGAAAATGACCGTCTGTTTATCCTTTTCATCTATGTAGACATTTGCTTCACAACCGATTTCCTGGGATAAGCCGGCTTTGACTGCCGGGCAGAATGTTTCGGACAGAAATACCTCTGCACGCACATTGGCTTCTTTGTTAAAAGCATCCTGTTTTGTATTGGAACGTTTCTCCCATGGTTCATCTTTGCCATATCCCAATACACGCCAGTCCAGAATCAAATCAATATCTTCTGAAAACCGGCTGATCAGGTGAAAGGCTTTTGAAAGGCTGGTACCACCCTTAAAGGTGATGGACTCTTTCCATGGTGAGCGGTGAAATAAATAATCCAGCGTAAAACATACCCAAAAGTCTTTTTCCACGATGGCATCATTCAGCCCCATTTTATCTGCTGTATTTCTGAACAGCTCCCTGCGGTCGTTATCTGAAAGTCTTGCTATATTTCTCATTGTACCTTTTCACCTCCACAAATCTGCCGTATCGTATCGTAAACCCAATCCGTAGACTCGGTTGCTTCCTTCAAACAAGCCTGTTTATCCTTGTCTGTCAGTTTTTCGGAAAGCATCTGTATGACTTCTGGCGTAACATTCGATCTGCCAAGCGTTTTTAATGCCTGTATAACCAAACTTGTCATATAGGACAATCCGGTAATCTCCTTATTGGTCCGGTGCTTAAATTCCAGCTTTGTAGAGTTCCACTCGTAGGTCTTATATGGACCATCGCTGATATAGGACCATACTGCTGTTACCTGTGTTGAAAGACCTAACAGGTTCAATGCTGTATTCCCACATGGGGCAATCGTCCAGTGATAACTTCGTGCCAATGCGTTCGCCACCGCTTCCGGGTCTGCCGCCACATATTCATCCAGAAGTTTGCTATATTTTGGTTTTTCATAAACTCCTTTCAAAATACGGCGCAATGTTCCTGATTGCACTAAACGGCTTAAACTTTGACGAATAGTGGATGTATCTGCAATATCCGCAAAATCAGACATCACAAAAACAGTTCCATCTTCAAGAGAAAGAACACGCTCTCGTATTCGTTTTGTATATCCGTTGTCCACAATACCGCCTCCCTTCATGTCACGAATATTATATATTATTCGTGACATGATTGCAATAGGTCCTATTCCTCTTATTTTGAGTGTTCCCATTAAAAATCTGATTTATACATCAAAAATCAAAAATTTTGCAAGGCAGTACAGTTTTCATATATGTCACATATTTTATATATTATTCGTGACATCAGGCAGTTGGCAGGTAGATCCAGTCGTGCATCAGGCACACGCTGGGTTCATCCTCCCTGGGAACCAGACGGTAGGTACATTCCCCATAGACCGTGCGTTTGTCCTCGATCTCCATGCCATAGGCTTTATAAAAGCGGTATTCCAGATTGGAGATAATACAGCGCAGGGTTTGCAGAGCCTCCCTTTGAGCTGATACGATCAGGTCACGGTCGATGCTGCGCTTCAAAAACAGCAGCGATTTGTAAAGCTGTACCTCTGTGCGGTAAGGGCGGCAGTCTTTCGTTTCCAGCCATCCGCAAAAAGCGACCGGTCCGCTCTGGATCACACTGCGGTCCGGGTGATAATACTCGTAGCAGTCCAGGTTTGCCGTATTCAGAAGATAGAGCATTTCCCGGACTTCATTTTCCGGCATGTCGTAAAACCGCAAAAGTGAGCGGTAAAGATGGACATAGCCGGGAATGGAAATAATGGTATTTACCATAAAATAAAATCCTCCTTGTAAACAGCAGGTGCGGGAGCTTTTGCCCCCGCACCGTCTAAAATCTATATTTCGTTATCTACTTTCACGAGTTTTCCCATGACAAGGAAGCGTCCTGTGCCGCCCGGCGTACAGGTAGAAAGGGTCAGTACCTTATCGCTGCAGGTCACAGTCACATCACTTTCCACCGCAGAACGTTCCTTCATAGCTGTAAGCCAGGTAGTATAAGCACCGTCATCCTTCCAGGAAAGCTGCCAGGGAGAAGTTTCACTGCCGGATTCTTCCGGCTTTGCTGCAAAAGCCGCAAAGATCTCCATGACATAACCACCCTTCGGAGTAACGAGATACATCTGCCTGTGAGCATCAAAGTAACTTTGTTCATCGTACCGGTTCAGCAGCGCAAACATGGAACCATCCCGCATATTATGACCGTAAATGATCGTATTGCGGTCTGAAAAATCTGCCCGGTTTTCATAGTCGGCAAACAGGCAGCCAACCTTGTTATAGGTCCCGTCATAAAGATGGTTCAGGTAATACTCGTTGTTGTCGGTCTGCGTCACCGGATAATTGAGCACCGTATCAGGAAGAGAAAGCCATCCGATGATGTCCGGTCCATTTTCACGGAGCGTTTCAAAGTCTACCGAAGGCAGGACAATATCGGTATCGTCCCGTTTTGGTTCTGTCGGATCGGGTGCCGACTCCGGGGAAGCTGTCTGCTCCGGCACTTCCACATATCCGGCAAGATCTCGATAGGCATCTTTACTCTCAGCATACTGGTTCAAGTCACGGAACACCAAAAAACCGCTGCCAAGAGCCACCAGAACGCAGAGTGAAAGGACAGAAACCCCGACAGCCGTTCTTTTCAGGGAAGTCCTGCTGTATTTTCCCTTTTTGAAATAATACACAGCAAATACGCTGCCGCCGATCAGTGCGGCTGCCAGCAGTCCGCCATACAGGAAAATATACGGATCATCCCCGGTCTGCGGTACCGGCTTTTGAGGGGTGGAAGGATTGGAGGGAACAGAAGGCTTTTCCGGGTTCTTTGGGTTATCCGGCTTTTCCGGTTTTTCATTAAAGAACTGGACCGTAGATGTCTGATCTGCCTTGATCTCCACCGTAGCGGCATCAGGAATGATGTAATCCTTGCTTGCCCGGTTTGCAACTTCTGTTACGGTATAAATACCGACACGAAGGCCCTTAACTTCAATCACGCCGGATTTTGGAGTGGTGAATGTCTCGCAGTAGGAGCCGTCCGCACTCTTAACCTCGATGGCAAAACCATCTTTGCGCCCGTCGCTGGAATCCTTTGTGATCTTTAAGTTGCCGCGGTAAGCCTCATTGGTAAATCCGTGCCCGGCTTCTCCATTTTCCACAACTGCGACCTGTCCATCTTCTGTGATGGAAAAATAGTAAGCGTTTGAGTCAGGCTGATAGCCCTCCGGCGCTTTGCTTTCTTTGATAAAGTAGCCGCCAGCCAGAAGGTTTTCCGCCGTATGATAGCCTGCATCGGTTTCTTTCAGCGTACCGATCTTTTGATCGTCAGGATCATATTCCTGGTTGGCGTTGGAATCCGCATACAGGTCGAACACTGCACCGGGCAGGAAGCGCAGGAAAGAATTCTTGTCTTTCTTATCCTCCTTTTCCACAGGGGACGGTTCCTCCACAGCTTCGGTTTTAGTTACCTGCACACTGCCGCGGATCAGGGTGTTTTCCACACGGATCTCGATATGCTGTCCGTCTGCACCGATATATACATGGTGCTGCTGCGGGCTTACCGTATAAAGGTCAGGGGCAGAGATCTCCTTGACGATCCAGTGTCCGTAAGGAATGTTCTCAAAGGAAAAACTGCCGTCTTTTCCGGTAATAGCAGTAAGCAGCGCATTTTCTTCAGTAAATTCTTCGGTATCAGGTCTAAACAGACCCATGAGCGCACCGGCAAGCGTGACATCCTCGCCGCCTTCCGGGTTTTCCCCGACTTTTACACCGTCTACACGCCCACGGAGAAGTTCATTGGAAACAGCCTCGCCTTCATTGACAAGGATCTGTACCAGGGCGGTTTCCTGACCAGCATACTCAAAGACAACCGGATATTCCTGATTCGAAAGGATATAGGCGCCGTTGGTTGTGCGTTCCTTGACATAATAGCTGCCAAAAGGCAGGTCGGAAGCGAAGGAAGCGCTGTAACCGCCGGATTCCTCAGACGAAACAGAGACCACTTCCAGAAGTCCACCTGCCGGGATTACGCTGCCATCTGCCGCCGTCAGGTCTGCGGAAGCATAAAGTCCAAAGGAAATATCCTTATATTCCTCGTTCATGCCAAGACCGAACAGGTCATCGGTCTCCATTGCCTTGAAAAGTGTGACATCCACTTTCTGGCGTTCGTCATAAAGACCGGCCGCTGTCTGTGTAACCTCTACGGTCTCACCCGCATAGGTCAGTTCCACATATTCCGGTTGAGGATTCAACACACAGCCGGAAGGCGCCTGACGTTCCTCCAGACGATAACGGCCAAGATAGAGAGACCCGCTTTTCGCTGTGCCGTCCTCGCCGGTCGTAAGTGTTTCCACAACCGTATCTTTTTCTGCCCGCAAGGTACCGTCACCGGTATAAATATCTTCATCTGCGATCACATCATAGACCGCTCCAGGAAGTCCGGCAACCTCATATACCGGTTGGTACAGTCCGTCGTTTTCCTGGACAGAAGCAAATACTTCTCCGGTCTTTGTGATGGTAAGCTGGCCTTTCTGCGGCATATTGTACTGAGTGACCGTCACAACCGCCTCGCTGCCGTCAATGGTAAACGGTACCGGCTGATCGGAAAGCACATAGCCATAAGGGGCAGCCACCTCATAAAGTTCATAATCCCCGGCGGCCAAAGGCTCCGGCAGCATCAGCCAGCCCTCGTCAGAAACATAGAAGGTATCCAGTGTTTCCGGGTTCGGATAGTAGACGGTCTGGGTGATAAATTCCCCGGTGGAAAGATCCTTGATCTGAAAACCGGTTCCGGTCACAGGGATAATCTTTCCGGTCTCTGCGTCACATTTTTCAACTTTCAGACGGGCTGTGATGGTGCGGTTGTTCAGGATATAGCTGTAAGTCTTTCCGTCAGAGGAAATGAATACCGTAAAGTCCGGGACAAAGGCTTTGCCTTCCTCGCCTGCGATCTGATGGACCGTATAATGTCCATAAGGAAGCGGTTTACTGGAAGCAAAACCATCCGCATCCGTGGTAAGAAGGTCACGTTCACTTTCCTTTGCCGCGTCATAGCTCCCGGCTGCCTTTAAGTAAACTTCAAAGACTGCGCCTGCTTCCGGGCGTTCGATGATACCAGCATTGGGATCGTCGGTATTTTCGCCCTCAGGCACATCCGGGTCCAGGTCATCGGTGTGCTTGACAAGCTGGATACTTCCGTAAATAACCGTTTCCGTCACCTGATTTTCTGTGGTATTGAGTTCCACTTCATACAGGGAAGGGGATGCACCCACTTCATAAATGGTTTCATTCAGAAGATACCCGGTGCTCGGTTCGATTTCCCGGATCGTCCAGCCATCCCCGCATACATAATAGCGGGTCATAAAGCTGCCATCCGGTCCGGTAGTATAAGTGTCGATCAGTTCGCCATCACGGAAGATCCCATAGGCCGCCCCTGCAAGCGTGGCATCCCCCTGAGCATTTCCGGTGTCAGCATCACTCTTTACCACATGGACGCGAAATTTCTTCAGAATATTGCTGAAATGTACCGAAGAAGTCTGCCCGCTTTCAATGGTCACGTACTGTGCGGAAGGGGTCACATAGCGGTCCACCGGAAGTTCTTTTACCAGATAGGTTCCCGGCAGGAGCTTCTTTTCAATCTGGCCGTTTTCTCCGGTCGTAACTTCCTCATTGACTTCATTTCCCAAAATGTCCGTACCGGAGATATGGAAGGTGATACCGGAAACAATGCCGTCCTCACTGGTCTTGACAAGTTTTGCGGTACCGTAAGTTTCCGTTTTGAATTTTACAAAGAAGGAAACCGGATCGCTGGCACCGGTCATCATGGTCTGGTAGCCGGGTCTGCCCCAGATCAGCATGTCGTTTGCCACCGGGATATTCTTTCGGAATTCAAACAGCACCGGGTCCATCATCATCTGCCTGCTGGTAAAGGTGTATTCATTTCCGTTTCTTGTCACAGAAACGCCGCTGCCTTTCAAAGCCTCCAGATCGATCTTCAAGTTATTGGTATCTGTGACCGTCAGGGTATAGACCTTTTTTTCTACATCCCATTTCAGTTCCAGTTCCGGTGCTTCGCTTTTCTTAGAAGAAGTAAAGGAAGGTACTGTGGAATGGGAAGCGACCTGTGCAAGAATCCAGTCATAGGCTTTTTCTGCCGGTCGTCCGGCGATCACGCTGAAATACTGGTCGGCGTCTGCGTGGCCGTTTCCGTGGCGGCTGTACGGATCGCTTCTAAGTTGCTGCTGGTATTCCCAAAGGATGATCTGGGTTGCCATCTTATAGTCATCCTCGTTGATTCCGGAAACAGGGAGCGCCGCACCGGGTTTCCAGCCATAGATCGCAGTCAGGGTGATCCCCCTCCTTGCCTCGGCAGGAAGCAGGTTCAGGTATTGGCTGTTGGTCCCGCTTTCCGAAACATAGGTATTTTCCGAAGTATGGTAAGGAATCCCGCTCTCCACACAGTAAACCTGGTGGCTGATCCCGTCAGAATCCGTCAGCATATAGTGCCGGTAAGCATTGCCCCCGGAACTGGTGTGTACATCGATGGTTCCGTCTGCATGGTAGGCAAGATAGGTGTAAGGCGCCGGGGCACGGTAGTGGTTCCCATCAGAGCCCACATACTGGTCGCCCAGCCAGGAGCTTGCCGTCTGTCCGACAGACATGGCAAAAGCCTGAGCCGGAAGAAGCCCCAAAATGCTTGCCATACAAAGCAAAAACGCCAACAGCTTGCGAAAGCCGCGGCGTCTGGTTATGATATGTTCCATGAAAAAATCCTCACTTTCATAAAATCTAAAAGGACAGCCTTATTTGCTGTCCTTGTCGTCAAAATCATCCTCGGAAAGATATTCCGGTTCCCCGTATGCCTCATCCGGGTCAAAGCCTTCGCCATAACCGTCATCCTCAAATTCCGCATCGTCCTCGGCCTGCTGTTTCGGACGCACGATTTTTACATAGTAACCGATCCCGCCGACCGCAAGTAAGGCAGCAAGGATAAACAGGATCGTGCCGACGCTGCCGGTTTCTTTCTTCGGCTTTTCCGGTTCTGCCGGTTTTTCAGTTTCCGCCGGCTTTTCTTTTCCTTTGCAGCCATTTAAGTCATTTTTGCAGACCGGACAGCCGGTATTAACCTTTCCTGCCTCACATTTTTCTGTGCAGTTACAGCTTTCTTCCTGGGGGATCATGCTCATGCTGCCATTGTTCTTTTCTGCAAGTGCCATCAGGTCGGACTCTGTGACGCCGTTTAAGAAGTAGACATTGTTATCTTCCCGTTTCCCGTCGATCACCAGATAAAAGACATTGCCCGCGTCCGTAGTGATGGTGTAAAACTGTTTTTCCCCATCCGTACCGCTGATGTTGTCCTGTACCGTTCCGGTGCCTTCCGGGGTAAATGCACCTTCCGGGATCGCAGAAGTATTTTCCTGCTGTCCGGTACTGTTATCTGAACCGGAAGAATTTCCGCCGCCGGAAGGGGTTGCAGCGTTTGAGCCGGAAGGTTTTTCTTCCTTAGGCGGTTTTGTCTGTGTACCGGACGGACTCTGGGGTGCTGTCGTAGCAGGTTTCTTTTCAGGAGCCGGTTCTTTGTAATACGGATTATCCAGCTTTACCATATCAGAACGGTTGCCGGCATAATCTTTTGCGTATATGCTTACCTGTTTTTCTGTTCCGGCATAATCTTTCAGTGCGACCGACGCTTTCCCGTCGGTGAGGGAGTTGATACGGTTTTCATCAACAAAGACCGCCTCCACGCCGGATAGATCGTCACTGCTTTCTATTTTCAGGGCATCGCCCTCCATGGAAGCAGTCAGCGTTGGCGGTGTGGTGTCTTTGGAACCGCCGGCATGAGCCGTTACAGGTAATGCGCTGACACTTACAAGAAGCGTAAGCGCCAGCAGCAGGGAAAGTTTTTTAAGCCTCATGCACATCCTCCTTCTCCTGCGGTAAAACAGTTTCCGAAGGGGCTGCCTGCTGTGATTTCAAAAAATCCGCAAGCTGCTGGGGCGTCAGTTTGAAACTGCGCGCCACCGCTACATAATCGGTATTTTCCAGCTCTGTTTTCTGTTCCTCCAGCTTATGGAGCTTTGCCTGCATTTCCGCAATCTTTGTTTTGGTCTTTTCAATTTCCTTTTCCAGTTTTTCAATTTTAGGATTCAATTTATTACCTCCAATCTGTTAAGGCAGACGCCCAAATGTATAAAAATGCTGCTGCCAGTAGCTTGTATTGATGTTTGCATAAGAAATCGGGTCTCCACAGTGGATCATCATTCCATTTCCCACATAGATCCCTACATGGCTTGCGCCGCTGGTGTTGTAGGTCCTCTGGAAGAAGATCAGGTCGCCCGGTTTTGCATCCGCACTTGATACCGGCGTACATACACCTAAAAGACCATCCGCGGTCAGCCTTCCGAAATTCCAGCCAACGCCGCAGTTGTTGATCACCCAGGACACATAGCCGGAACAGTCAAAGGAAGTGGAAGGGCTTGCGCCTCCCCATACATACGGATAGCCAAGATATTTTTCCGCCTCGGCCATCATTGCGGCAAACTGTTCATCCGCAAGGGCTTCCGGTGGAATGTCATAATCGAAGTAGTTTCCTGTACCGCCTGAACCAACTTCCGGCAGGTGCCGTTCGCTGGTATCGCCGGTATCGGCAAAATACAGGGGATTCAAATACTGGCCGTCAACCAGGACTTCTAAGTGCAGGTGGGCCCCGGTAGAATTTCCGGTATTCCCGACCTTTGCAATCACATCCCCGGCTTTGACCTCCTGCCCGGCAGAAACAAGGATCTGGGAACAGTGCCCGTATTTGGTCGTCAGGGTATGTCCTTCGTATGCCTCGCCTTCAATAGCGACACACAAGCCATAACCGCCGGCATTTCCCGCAAGGGTGACCGTTCCGTCATGCCCGGCAAGGATCTCTGTGCCCTCCGGCATCCCGATGTCCACACCGGTGTGATAGTTCTTTTCCCCACTGATGGGATGTACCCGGTAGCCGTAATAGCTGGTCACATAAGGGAGCCAGTTGGTGCCAAAGACATTTTTGACATACTGGCGGTTTCCTTTTGTCTGCAGCAGGATCTCGCAGATCTCTTTCTGGTCTGCGTTCATCCGGGAAACGACCAGGTTTTCTAGAGGTGTGACTGTGAGCTTGACATTTAAGATGCGCCATTCATAAGGCACTTCCTCCTGGGTTTCTTCCCCGGTTTCCGGATCAACGGAAGTTTCGGTGCGGTAACGGATCTCGGTTTCTTCTGAAAAGGACAGGGTATATTGTTCCTGGAAAAGCTGCCGCAGCACGCTTTCCACTTCATCGTAAGTAAATCCCTGATAAGCAGAAGTCAGATACCCCATTAGCACATACGGGTCATGCTCGATTGCGCCCAGGTTATACCGGTATTCGTCATAGCCGGGGCGGTCTGATTCCACCCGGTCTATTTCCATTTGCAGATCCGTTTCCCATTCGGTATAGGTAAGCTCCGCCTGGTTGATGTCCTGATCATCTGCAAGATAGGTAGAAGCAGCCAGACTTCCCAAACCGCCGGTCCCGATATTGGAGAACGTGGAAAACAGGGATGTGATCAGGAAAATTACCAAAAGGAGAAGCAGGAGGACAAGGCAGATTACAGGGTGCCGTTTGACCGCATGGACAATACCGACGCTGACCCTCTCTGTTGCGACTGCGGCATTTTTTGCCTGTTTCCCGGCTTCACGGGCAGCCTTGGCATACTGCCTTTTCAGTTTTTGTTTCTGCCATATCCGGGCAATCGCATGTTTCTTCAGCTCCGGGTGGTCGCTAAGAGCCTGCCGGTAAGCAAGTCTTGCGTTTGCTTTTGCTGATTTTTGCTGTAATTTCGCTGCCTTTCGGTAGGGGGCAGTTTTATGCCGGTGATATGCCGTGCGAAGCCCTGCCTCGCCCACAAGTTCAGAGCGGTGGGCTGCCTTGATGCCCACATTTTCATCCTCTGCCTCATAAATCTTTTTATGAGCGTAACCAATGGCAGTATTGGCGCCCGCCTTGACCGGACGCAGGGGTACAGGTCCTTTTACATGGACCTTTTGGGATTTGACCTCCTTTTCAAATTTTAAGTGTTTTTTGGCTTTTCCGGTCTCCGGGTCGGAAACCGTCTCCATGCGCAGTTTCTTCCGGGCAGGTAGACGATTTTGCGCCTGCTCTGCTTTTTGTGCAGTCCGTTCCGCCTTCCGTCTTGCATGGGTGAGCTTTTTATCCTTTGTCTCCGGCGGTAGTTCATCCGCAGTAAATTCCAGCTTGGATGTTTTCGGCGGTTCGCTATCCACACCCTTTTCCTTCTGCGCTGCCTGTTCCTCCGCCTGTGCCGCTTCCTGAAAACGCTGTTGATATTTGTTCCCATGCTGATGTGTCCGGTAACGGTGTTCCTGACTGGATCTGTCTGTGCTGTCCGGTGTGGCTGAGCCTTCGGAAGAAGGAGCATATTTTCCGGTATCATGGTCTGTCGCATTCTCTGTTACAAGAAAACGTCTGGAAGCCTCCTGCCGGAAATTGCTTCGCACGTTGTCCTGTATCGGGGGCGCTGTCCTGGCAGCATCCGGTGTCTCAAAGTGTTCCGAAAAACCATCCAAAGCGGTTGCATACGCTTCGCCCTGTTCCAACAAGGACTCCGGTGTTTCCGGTGACAGATGGGAAAATTCCGTCTGTACAGGGATGTCCTGCCTGTGTGTCTTGCCGTTGACAGAAGAAGGGGTGTCCCGTGCCCTGCGCAGGTCAAAATCCTGTTCGGTCTGCCTGGCTGCCGGCTGATCCTCCCCGTGGGAATCACGCACCGGCATCCGGGTATCTTTACGCTTCCTTTGAAATTCCCTGTCGTGTGCCATTGTTCTCACCTCCGATCCATTTTAATTTTTGCCTCATGCTTTGGTCCCCGCCACTTCATCCGGTCTTGTGGTAAGCACGCTGTACAAGAGTGTGTCCTTCGGGAAGTGGTCCACAAAGGGGATGATCACATTTCCAAAGAACAAAAGCCCCTCGCCGGGACCGGAATGGGTCACATACGAAAGTTGGTGCGGGGAGATCCCCAACTGCTTTGCCAAAATCTGACGGTCTCCCTGGGCCTGGTTGAGCATATAGATAAAGTCCGAGTTCTATAGTGATAGGTAAGCCTCTGATATCCTCTCGGGCTTTTCCCCCACTCCACACCGTGCATGCGACTTTCACCGCACACGGCGTTCCATCGGTTAGTGGTTTTCGTTGTCTAAACAATCAACCTATAAAAGTGTTGCAAGATGCCGACAAGTTGGTGCTTACCTGCACTGGCTTTATGACCACAAATATACGGATTTGGATTATTCCCTTCAACTCCCAAACTTCAAACGCACTGCACCCCAGATTCCACAGGTATGGAGTCCTGAAGAAATCGACAAGATTCTTGCAGTCATCGATACTGCCAATCCAGTTGGAAGGCGGAATTACGCGATTTTTCTGCTTCTTGCAAGAACAGGGTTAAGGATAAGCGACGTTTTGGGACTCAAATTTTCAAATATTAACTGGAAGGAAAACTGCATTTCACTTTCTCAGCAGAAGACAGGGAACGCCTTGAGTCTGCCACTCAGCAAAGAGCTAGGTATGGCGATTATTTCTTATTTGCAAGATGGCCGCCCACAGTCCTCCTCGGCTTTTATCTTTCTGAGCCATAACGCACCGTTTCAGCCATTGGGTGAGCATAACAATTTCAATCCGGAATTTCATAAGTATTTACGCAGAGCAGGGATTGCTATCCCAACAAAGAGGCACACAGGCGTACACACTATCCGCCATTCGTTTGCCACAAATATGCTGAGAAAAGGCACTCCGGTGCAGGATGTGTCCCAAATCCTCGGTCACAGTAACATCAGTGTAACAGAAACCTACTTGCGGGTCGATATTGAACATATGCATAGACATTTACACACACCAGACCCGCCATCATAACACCCAGCACACCCATCATCCAAAATCTCATTCTCTTACTCATAAACACCGCTCCTTTCTCCTTCTTATATTTGTTATCTACTCCTCCATTTTTTTCAGAAATCTTTCCTTCTTATTTGTTATTATACACAATATTTTCATCTTTTCACTATCACTTCTGACAGTAATCGTGTTTTATTTGAATATTTATTATTGAGAGCTTTTTGCATAAAAAAAGAACCAGAGACTCTATACGAATCTCCAGTTCTTTCGGTTTTATCCAACCAACACACTCCCCCACACCACCACACGCGTGGCCGAGAGGGGGAGTGTGAGGGGGACATGCGGCCTTCGCGTAACTTCGAGCCTGTCCCCCTCACGGTTTTACTTATCTCTCCAAATAATACGTCCCTTGGAAAGATCATACGGAGAAAGTTCAATAGTAACTTTATCTCCAGGAAGAATACGGATAAAGTTCATACGCAGCTTTCCGCTGATATGAGCCAGTACCACATGCTTGTTTTCCAGTTCTACTTTGAACATTGCATTAGGCAGCTTCTCCAATACAGTACCTTCCACTTCAATTACATCTGCTTTAGACATTATAAACCTCCTGTGTCATCTGTCATTTTGTAAGAGTCAGAATTTCCGGTTCTCCATCCGTGATCAGAACAGTATTTTCATAATGTGCTGAAAGAGATCCGTCCATAGTTACAACTGTCCATTCATCATCCTCCCACGCAACATCTGCGCGTCCCAGATTGATCATCGGTTCAATTGCAAGTGTCATACCTGGCATCAGTTTGATGCCTCTGCGCTTCTGCGGGAAATTCGGGATCTGCGGATCTTCATGGAGATGTGTTCCGATTCCATGACCAACCAGGTCACGAACGATACCATAGTTGAATTTCGCTGCATAAGCACCGATTGCCTTGGAAATATCATTCAGATGATTTCCTGCTTTTGCGAATTTTATACCCTCAAAGAAGCTCTGCTTTGTCACTTCCATGAGCTGTCTTGCTTCCGGTGAAACCTCACCTACTGCATAAGTACGTGCAGCATCCGAATGGTAACCCTTGTAGATCAGTCCGGCATCGATCTTGACAAGATCGCCTTCCTGAATGATTTTGTGTCTGGACGGGATTCCATGTACTACTTCATCATTAAGACTGATGCAGAATGATGCGGGAAAGCCCTGATAATTCAAAAAGTTTGGAGTGCAGCCCATAGAGCGAATCATATCCTCACCAATACGGTCCAGTTCTTTTGTGCTGATTCCCGGCTTAATATGAGAAGCCAGTTCATCATGAACCTTTTCCAGTAAATGGCCGGCATGTCTCATAAGCTCAATTTCATGTTCTGACTTAATAGAAACTGACATTTTTTATTCTCCCAAGATCTCGACGATAGCCTGGAAAACTTCATCCAGGGAACGAGTTCCGTCTACTGTCTTTAATACGCCCTGCTCTGTGTAGTAATCGATCAACGGCTGTGTCTGCTCATGGTAAACCTTCAGACGTTTGGAAACAGTTTCCGGCTTGTCATCGTCACGCAGTACCAGTGCTTCGCCACAGGTATCGCATACGTTCTCTGTCTTCGGTGCTGCATATTCGATATGGTAAGTAGCACCGCATTTCAGGCAGGCTCTTCTGCCAGACATACGATTGACAATATTTTCATCCGGAACATCTACATCGATTGCATAGTCGATGCCGCTTCCCAGTTTCTTAAGAGCTTCTGTCAGGCATTCTGCCTGAGGAATAGTTCTCGGGAAACCGTCCAGTACATAACCATTTTTTGCATCGTCCTGCTGAATTCTGTCTACTACAAGATCACAGGTTAATTCATCTGGTACCAAAAGCCCCTGATCCATATATGTTTTTGCTTTTTTTCCTAACTCAGTACCATTTTTGATGTTTGCACGGAAAATATCTCCTGTGGAGATGTGCGGAATCCCATATTTTGCGGCAATTTTCTTTGCCTGAGTTCCTTTTCCTGCACCTGGTGCACCCAACATAATAATTCGCATAACAAATACCTCCTTTTTCTTTATGAAGCCATATATTGCAGGCATCCAGAGGATGCTGCCTGTACAGAAGAAACTTGTTACTGTTCACTCCGTTCACAGTAACTTGGTCAAAATGCATTCCAAATCACCTTCGGTGGTGGCATTTTGCCCCGTATGTCTCGGGATTTTGCCATATCCCTGGCAAAACACCTCGCGGGATATTACCTGTGAACAGTTACAGAAACTTCTCCTGTACCAAATCAAGGCTGTGACGCTTTCGCACCACAACCTTCATTTTTAGTTGTTCAGGAAGCCCTTGTAATTGCGGACAAGCAACTGGGATTCAATCTGTTTCACAGTTTCAAGTACAACACCTACAACGATGATGATAGATGTTCCACCGAAAGAAACATTTGCCCCAAAGACTCCGTTAAAGAAGAACGGAATAACTGCCACAATGATCAGACCTACCGCACCTATAAATATAATATAATTCAGCATTTTAGTCAAATAATCTGATGTAGGTTTTCCCGGACGGATACCCGGAATAAATCCACCCTGCTTTTTGATATTATCTGCAACTTCCAGTGGATTGAATGTAATGGAAGTGTAGAAATATGCAAAAAATACGCATAAAACTACGTATACCAGCAGACCCCAGCTGTATTTAATCTGAGATGGATTACACCAGTTACTTGAAGAGAGACCTCTCAGAATTTCACTTCCAATGCCGGTTCCATTTGCTTTTCCAGCAAACTGTGCGATAACACCAGGGAATGACATAATGGAAGAAGCAAAGATGATCGGGATAACGCCGGCAGTGTTGACTTTCAGCGGAATGTTGGTGGACTGACCACCCATCATTTTTCTTCCCACCATCTTTCTGGAATACTGAACAGGAATTCTTCTCTCTGCTCCATTAAGAATAAGGACAAATACTACTACAACAAGAATAATTGCAAAGATAATAAGTCCTGCAAGTGTTCCTTTTGCAATTGTTTTCCCCTTAATAAAGTTCTCATAAAGAGTTGTCATATCACTCGGAATACGAGAAATAATATTTACCGCAAGTACGATAGAAATACCATTTCCAACGCCCTTCTCTGTGATACGTTCACCGATCCACATTAACATTGCAGATCCGGCTGTCAGACTTACGACTACAACAATTCCCTTAAGCACGGTCATATCCTGTACGATATTTCCACGGGCAAATCCGATAGTCATGGCAATGGACTCGAACAGTGCAAGTCCGATTGTGACATAACGGGTAATCGCTGTCATCTTCTTTCTTCCCTCTTCACCATCTCTGTGCATCTCCTCCAGAGCAGGAATTGCAATTGTGAGAAGCTGAATGATAATGGAAGAAGTAATGTACGGTGTAATGTTCAATGCGAATACGGACATGCTCTCAAAAGAGCCACCGGTGAATGCATCAAAGAAATTGAATGCATCACCGGTATTACTCCGAAACCACTGTTTGAATACATCACTGTCCACGCCCGGAATCGGGAGCTGTGAACCGATACGGATGATAAGGATCATCCATAAGACGTAGAGAAGTTTTCTCCGCATCTCTTTTACTCTAAAAACACTTTTAAGAGTTTCAAACATTAGATCACCTCTACTGTACCACCTGCAGCTTCGATTTTTGCTTTTGCGGTTTCACTGACAGCGTTTACTTTAACTGTAAGTTTCTTTGTCAGTTCACCATTTCCAAGAATCTTAACACCGTCTCCTGCTTTGGAGATTGCACTTGTAGCAAGTAAAGATTCAACTGTAACTTCTGCTCCATCCTCAAAACGGTTCAGAACGTCAACATTGATTGCAATGATCTCTTTAGAATTTCTGTTTTTGAAGCCTCTCTTAGGAAGACGTCTGTATAAAGGCATCTGTCCACCTTCAAATCCCGGTTTCTTGTGTCCGGAACGAGCTAACTGTCCTTTATGTCCTTTTCCGGCTGTTTTACCGTTTCCAGAACCATGTCCACGGCCTCTTCTGAAGTTATCGCTGTGTTTAGAACCATCTGCTGGTCTTAAATTTGATAATTCCATCTTTGGCACCTCCTTTTATTATTTAAATACTCTCTGGATATCTTATGCTTCTTCTACCTTAACAAGATGCTGAACCTGCTGGATCATTCCTCTGGTTGCTGCATTGTCAGGCATTTCAACTGTTTTGTGCATTTTGGTAAGTCCCATAGCTTCTACAGTCTTTTTGTGTTTCGGAACTGCACCGATAGGAGACTTAACAAGTGTAACTTTTAATGTGTTTGCCATTATTTTGTCCTCCTTATGCCAGAATCTCTTCTACAGATTTTCCGCGAAGTTTTGCAACTTCTTCCGGAGTTTTCAGTTTGCTTAATCCATCGATTGTAGCCAGAACTACGTTCTGTTTATTTCTGGATCCCATACATTTTGTACGGATGTTTTTGATTCCTGCAAGCTCGATGACCGCACGCGCCGGACCACCAGCGATAACTCCAGTACCTTCCGGAGCACGTTTCAGAAGCATCTCAGCACTTCCAAATTTACCTACATAGTCATGAGTGATGGAATTGTTCTCATCTCTTGCAACTGTAACCAGTTTCTTCATAGCATCTTCTTTTCCTTTGCGGATAGCTTCCGGAATTTCAGCTGCCTTTCCTAAACCTGCACCAACATGTCCGTTACCGTCACCTACTACAACTAAAGCTGTGAAACGGAAGTTACGACCACCTTTAACAACCTTGGTAACACGTTTGATTGACACTACTTTATCTTCTAATTCTAACTGACTAGCATCAATAAGATTATGTTTCATGTGTCTTTTCCTCCCTTTTAGAATTTCAGCCCAGCTTCTCTTGCTGCGTCTGCCAGTGCTTTTACTTTACCATGATAGATGTAGCCTCCTCTGTCGAAGACAACGCTCTCGATACCTGCTTCAACTGCTTTCTTACCGATTACAGTTCCAAGATATGCTGCTGCTTTTACATCATCAGTGTTTTCAAGTTCAGCTTTTACATCTTTCTGAAGAGTAGAAGCTGATACTAAAGTTTTACCTACTGTGTCATCAATGATCTGTGCATACATATGCTTGTTGGAACGGAATACTGCCAGTCTAGGAGTAGTAGCTGTTCCATTGATATGATGACGGAGTCTTCTATGTTTTTTCTCGCGAATTTCCGCTCTGGATGCTTTATTAATCATATTCTCACTCTCCTTATTTATTTCTTACCAGTCTTACCGACTTTACGTCTGATAACTTCATCAGCATACTTGATACCTTTGCCCTTATATGGCTCCGGTCTTCTCTTGTCTCTGATTTCTGCTGCATACTGGCCAACTTTTTCTTTGCTGATACCGGAAACGATGATCTTATTTCCATCAACTTTGGATTCCAGACCTTCTGGATCTTCCATCTCTACCGGGTGAGAATATCCAAGTGCAAGAACAAGTTTCTTGCCCTGTTTCTGTGCTCTATAACCTACACCGTTAACCTCAAGCTCTTTTGTGTAGCCTTCGCTTACACCAACAACCATGTTGTGGATAAGGCTTCTGGTCAGACCGTGTAATGCTTTCATTTTCTTAAGATCGTTTGGTCTTGTAACTACTACATGACCATCTTCTACTTTGATTTCCATTTCGGTTGGAAGTGCTCTTTCGAGTGTTCCTTTAGGACCTTTAACGGTTACTACATTGCCTGCAGCTACGTTTACTTCAACGCCTGCCGGGATAGCTACCGGAAGTCTTCCGATTCGTGACATAATATTGTCCTCCTTACTTAAATTGTCGGAGAGAAAAGATTTAATTTCTCTCTGTTTTCAGTGCATTGAACACTTAACAAGTACAGGCATAAGCACTGTACGAGTTTAGTGTGAAAGTACACCTCGACACTTAATGAGAGAGTCGATGCATCGCGTCGGCTGTCGAATTTAGTGACGATGGTGTTTCCTTCATCTATTAAAAATCTGCTCGCAGATTTTTTACCTTATTACCAAACAAATGCAAGAACTTCTCCACCAACCTGAAGTTTACGAGCTTCTTTGTCAGTGATCACACCTTTGTTTGTGGAAAGGATTGCAATTCCAAGTCCGCCAAGAACTCTCGGAAGCTCATCTTTACCAGCGTAGATACGAAGACCTGGTTTGGAGATTCTCTTAAGTCCTGTGATGATCTTATCGTTCTTTGTCTCACCGTATTTCAGTGTGATGTGGATAGTTTTGAATACACCATCCTCAACCAGATCATATTTTGCAATGTATCCTTCGTCAAGAAGAATGTTTGCGATAGCGATTTTCATTTTGGATGCCGGAACATCTACTGTATCATGTTTTGCAGTGTTAGCGTTACGGATTCTTGTAAGCATATCTGCGATCGGATCTGTCATTGTCATGTTAGTTTCCTCCTAATTATTCACTCTTTTCAGACTTTACATGTACGTTAATTACATTTTTAGATTTGCACCACTTCCCTCAGCTAAATTCAACCTTCGTTTACACTCGGTTTCATTAAGATTCGGGAAGAACCTCGCACTAAATTCACTCTGCGCATAAGTGCTTGAGTTCATTAAGTTGCTTTCGGCCTACCAGCTTGCTTTTTTAACACCCGGGATCTGACCTTTGTAAGCCAGTTCACGGAAGCAGATACGGCAGATACCGTATTTTCTCAGGTATGCATGTGGACGTCCACAGATTCTGCAGCGGCTGTATTCTCTTGTGGAGAATTTCTGTTTGCGCTGCTGTTTGATTTTCATTGCTGTCTTAGCCATTCGAATTCTCCTCCTTATTTAGCAAAAGGCATATTGAACTGAGTTAACAGCTCACGAGCCTCTTCGTCTGTCTTAGCAGTTGTAACGAAGATGATATCCATACCTCTTACTTTGTCTACCTTATCATACTCAACTTCCGGGAAGATAAGCTGTTCTTTGATTCCCAGTGCGTAGTTTCCTCTGCCATCGAAAGCGTTCGGGTTAACACCACGGAAGTCACGTACACGAGGAAGAGCAAGGTTGATAAGACGATCAGCGAATTCATACATCTTCTCACCTCTTAAGGTAACCTTACAACCGATTGGCATACCCTCTCTGATTTTGAAGTTAGCTACTGATTTTTTAGCTTTTGTAGCGATTGCTTTCTGGCCTGTGATCAGTTCCATATCAGCGATTGCTGCATCAAGAAGCTTAGCGTTTTCTTTTGCTTCACCAACACCCATGTTGATAACGATCTTATCGAGTTTTGGCACTTCCATAACGTTTTTATATCCGAATTTCTTGGTCATGGCATCCATGATCTCATTTTTGTAAAGTTCTTTTAATCTACTCACCTGTCATGCCTCCTCTCTTAATTAATCGATTACTTTACCTGTTGCTTTTGCAACACGTACTTTTTTGTCTCCATCCATCTTGAATCCAACTCTTGTTGCTTTTCCGTCTACAACGAGCATTACGTTGGAAACATGAAGAGCAGCTTCTTTTGTTGTGATTCCGCCAGCCTGGTTTGCTGCTGATGGTTTGTTGTGCTTTGTAACCATGTTGATATTCTCAACGATTACAGTGTTGTCTTTTACGTTAACGGCAAGAACTTTTCCTTCTTTACCTTTATCTTTACCAGCGATTACTTTAACAGTGTCGCCTTTTTTAATTTTCATAGCTGACATCAGGCACCCTCCTATAATACTTCCGGAGCTAAGGAAACAATCTTCATGAATTTCTTCTCACGAAGTTCTCTGGCAACTGGTCCAAAGATACGAGTTCCTCTCGGAGTTAAGTCATCTTTAATGATTACGGCTGCGTTTTCATCGAAACGGATGTAAGATCCGTCTTTACGACGAGCGCCTTTTTTGGTACGAACAACAACAGCTTTTACTACATCACCTTTTTTAACAACGCCGCCTGGTGTTGCATCTTTAACAGTAGCAACGATAGTATCACCGATGTTTGCATATCTTCTTGTAGAGCCACCCATAACACGAATACAAAGGATTTCTTTTGCACCAGTGTTGTCGGCAACTTTCAGTCTAGTTTCCTGCTGAATCATACTGGTTTCCTCCTTATTTCACTTTCTCTACGATCTCAACCAGTCTCCATCTCTTGTCCTTGGACAGCGGTCTGGTTTCCATTACTTTAACGGTATCACCGATATTGCACTCATTGTTTTCATCATGAGCTTTGAGTTTATATGTTCTCTTTACGATTTTTTTGTAAAGAGGATGTTTTACATGGTCTTCGATAGCAACAACAATGGTCTTGTCCATCTTATTGCTGACAACCTTACCCACACGGGTCTTTCTCAGATTTCTTTCCACGATTATTTCCTCCTATATATCACTATTTCGCAGCGTTTGTCTGCTCAGTGATTACTGTCTGGATTCTGGCAATATTCTTGCGAACCTCTTTGATTCTGCTTGTATTGTCTAACTGATTGGTTGCATTCTGAAATCTCAGATTGAAAAGTTCTTTTTTAGCAGCTACTAATTCTTCATTTAATTCTGCAGCTGATTTTGCTTTTAAATCTTCTACGAATTTATTAATTTTCACTGTTATCACCGCCTTCTAAGTCTGCACGAGAAACGATTTTACATTTACATGGTAACTTGTGCATTGCAAGACGTAATGCTTCACGAGCGATCTCTTCAGAAACGCCTGCGATTTCGAACATTACACGTCCTGGCTTAACAACTGCTACCCAGTATTCAAGGGTACCTTTTCCGGAACCCATACGTGTTTCTGCTGGTTTCGCTGTTACTGGTTTATCCGGGAAAATCTTAATCCAAACCTGACCACCACGTTTGATGTAACGTGTCATGGCAACACGGGCTGCTTCGATCTGGTTAGATCTGATCCAGCAAGGTTCGGTAGCAACAAGACCGAATTCACCATAATTGATTTTATTACCTCTAAGGGCTTTACCTCTCATGGAGCCACGGAACTGTTTACGACGTTTTACTCTTTTTGGCATTAACATTATTTATCGCTCCCTTCCTTATTTCCTTTAGTAGGAAGTACTTCACCATTGTATACCCAAGCTTTTACACCAACTTTTCCGTAAGTTGTGTCAGCTTCTGCAAATCCATAATCAATGTCAGCACGAAGTGTCTGAAGCGGGATTGTTCCTTCGCTGTAGAACTCTGTACGAGCCATATCAGCTCCGCCAAGACGTCCGGATACGGATGTTTTGATTCCCTTTGCTCCTGCTTTCATTGTTCTCTGCATTGTAGATTTCATAGCACGTCTGAAGGAGATACGGTTCTCAAGCTGCAGAGCGATGTTTTCAGCAACAAGCTGAGCATCTCTGTCCGGTCTCTTAACTTCTTTGATATCTACGATGAGTTTCTTATCTGTGTATTTCTGTAATTCAGCTTTAACTTTTTCGATCTCAGATCCGCCCTTACCGATTACGATACCCGGTTTAGCAGTGTAGATGATGATCTTAACTCTATCAGATGCTCTCTCGATCTCGATCTTGGAAACACCTGCGCTGTAAAGTTTTTTCTTTAAAAATGTTCTGATATTATAGTCTTCAACCAGGTAATCTGCAAAATCTGCTTCTGCATACCATCTGGAATCCCAATCCTTGATAACACCGACTCTAAGGCCATGTGGATTAACTTTCTGTCCCATGCTTTTCCTCCTTATCTTTCATCCAGCACGATGGTGATATGGCTTGTTCTCTTTTCGATTCTGTAAGCTCTACCCTGTGCTCTTGGCTGAATACGTTTCATTGTAGGTCCTTTGTTTGCATAGCACGCTGCAACGTAGAGGTTATCTGCGCTCATTCCGTTATTGTTTTCTGCGTTTGCAATTGCTGACTCAAGCAGCTTCTTCAGAACGCTTGAAGCGTATCTTGGATTGTATGTGAGGATACCAAGTGCTGTCTGCACATCTTTACCGCGGATTGCATCTAATACATAGCATGCTTTCTGAACAGAAATTCTTGCATAAGATAATTTTGCAGACGGTCTTGTCTCTCTATTACTCTCATTTCTGGCTCTCTTAATCTGGCTTCTATGTCCCTTTGCCATTTTAAAGTGCCTCCTTTCCATTTAATCGATATCTGGTAACACCGCCTTGCTGTCCCCTTGCGGGACAACAGGCAGATTATTTATTTAAATTAATTCTAGCGAACGCCGGATTTCTTTTCGTCTTTTCCGTGTCCTCTGTAAGTTCTTGTTGCTACGAACTCACCAAGTTTATGTCCAACCATATCTTCTGTTACATATACCGGCACATGTTTTCTTCCATCATGTACTGCAATTGTATGTCCTACGAAGGACGGGAAGATAGTGGAACGACGTGACCATGTTTTGATCACAGATTTATCATTTGCAGCATTCAGAGCGTCAACCTTTTTAAGCAGGCTTGCATCTGCGAATGGTCCTTTTTTCAGTGAACGAGACATTCTGTACCCTCCTTATTATTTTGTTAAAGCTTTTCCATCGCGTCTTCTTACGATGAGCTTGTTGGACTGTTTGTTTTTCTTTCTGGTCTTCAGACCAAGAGCAGGTTTGCCCCATGGTGTACACGGACCTGGGCGACCGATTCCGGTCTTTCCTTCACCACCACCATGCGGATGGTCATTCGGGTTCATTACAGAACCACGAACTGTAGGTCTGATTCCCATGTGACGTTTACGTCCAGCTTTACCAACGTTAATAAGGTTATGATCGCCGTTACCAACAACACCGATAGATGCGCGGCATACAAGCGGAACCATTCTCATTTCACCTGACGGTAATCTTAATGTTGCGTATTTTCCTTCTTTAGCCATCAGCTGAGCACCGTTTCCTGCGGAACGAACCATCTGTCCGCCTTTTCCAGGATGAAGCTCAACATTATGAACCATAGTACCAACTGGGATAAGTTCCAGCGGCAGGCAGTTTCCTACACGGATTTCTGCTTCCGGACCGTTCATAACTTTCTGTCCGACTTTCAGTCCTTCCGGTGCAAGAATATATGCTTTCTCGCCGTCTGCATAGCAGATCAGAGCGATGTTAGCTGTTCTGTTCGGATCGTACTCAATTGTCTTAACTGTTGCAACAACATCATCTTTTCTTCTCTTGAAGTCGATGATTCTGTATTTTCTTCTGCTTCCGCCTCCGCGGTGTCTAACAGTGATTTTACCCTGGTTGTTACGTCCAGAGTTTTTCTTCAGAGATACGACTAAGGATTTCTCAGGGGTACTTGTTGTGATCTCAGAGAAATCAGATCCAGTCATATGTCTTCTGGAAGGTGTATATGGGTTATAGGTTTTGATTCCCATGATGTTTCTCCTTTCGAATATTAGTTATCATGCTTTCCAGCATATATCTTCTGAAAGCTGAGGGATTATAATCCCTCGAAGATCTCGATGTCTTTGCTTTCTTCTGTAAGAGCTACGATCGCTTTTTTGGTTTTAGCTGTCTTTCCAACAACTGCACCACGGCGTTTTTTCTTACCATCCATGTTCATGGTATTTACGCTCTTAACTTTTGTTCCTTCGAACATTTTCTCAACAGTCTCTTTGATCTGAGACTTGTTTGCTTCCGGATGTACCAGGAATGTGTATTTCTTTTCTCCCATGGCGTTCATGGATTTTTCTGTGATAACCGGTTTCAGGATCACATCATAATACTTAATATCTGCCATTATGCGTACACCTCCTCGATGGATGCTACTGCATCTTTGGTAACTACTACTGTATTGTGTTTCATAACATCATATACATTCATAGTACTTACTGTTGCAGTCTGTACATCTGCGATGTTTCTTGCTGCAATAACTACGTTCTGGTCATCAGCTGCTGTGATAACAAGAGCTTTGTCTGCTTTGAGGTTTGTAAGAACCTTCTGCATTTCTTTTGTCTTTGCTTCTGCAAGTGCAAGGCTGTCTACAACAACCAGTTTATTATCCTGAACTTTAGAAGTCAGAGCTGATTTCAGAGCTGCTCTTCTTTCTTTCTTGTTCATTTTTACTTCATAGTCTCTCGGAACCGGAGCGAATACTACACCGCCGCCAGTCCACTGTGGTGCACGGATGGAACCCTGTCTTGCATGACCTGTTCCTTTCTGTCTCCACGGTTTTCTTCCGCCGCCGCTTACTTCAGAACGTGTTTTAGCTTTCTGAGTACCCTGGCGTTTATTTGCAAGCTGACGAACAACTGCGAGATGA
This sequence comes from Blautia sp. MSK17_66, assembly GCF_020538025.1. Lineage (NCBI taxonomy): Bacteria > Bacillati > Bacillota > Clostridia > Lachnospirales > Lachnospiraceae > Blautia > Blautia sp. MSK17_66. Next base: position 9,423 of record NZ_JAJBNQ010000014.1, on the reverse strand, counting down.
ACAAGATGCTCGTTGATCTCTACTCCGAACACTGCATCGTTCAGTTCCATTGTTCCAACTTCATTGCCTTCCATATTAAAAACTGTTACGTTTGCCATTCTGATGCTCCTCCTTTCTCAATTATAAAGACTTTACTGTCTCTTTGATGGTAACCATAGATTTCTTAGGTCCTGGAACAGCACCTTTCACTAACAGTAAATTGTTTTCTGTATCTACACGAACGATTTCAAGATTCTGAACAGTTACCTGTACATTTCCCATATGTCCTGGCATGTGTTTTCCTTTGAATACTTTACTCGGATCGGAGCAAGCACCGTTGGAACCTGCATGACGATGATATTTGGAACCGTGAGCCATAGGTCCTCTGGACTGTCCATGTCTCTTGATGGCACCCTGGAAACCTTTACCTTTGGAAACTGCTGTAGCATCGATGTGATCTCCAGCCGCAAAGATATCAGCTTTGATTTCCTGTCCTACTGCATATTCTGCAGCGTTTTCGAATCTGAATTCTTTAACGAATCTCTTAACAGCAACTCCAGCTTTGTCGAAGTGACCTTTTTCCGGTTTGTTCACCAGTTTTTCTCTGATGTCGCCGTATCCAACCTGAACTGATGCATATCCGTCGTTTTCCTCTGTTTTAACCTGAGTTACAACGCATGGACCAGCCTGTAAAACGGTTACCGGAATTAACTGTCCGTCTTCATTGAAGATCTGAGTCATTCCGACTTTAGTAGCTAAAATAGCTTTCTTCATTTCTTTCTTCCTCCTTATAGCGGATTACCATAAAGGCAATCATATAGTTTTTTGAAATGCCCAAGGGACATTTAAAAACGAGTTAATTATTTGTTTTTCATCTTGATATCGATGTGAACACCTGCAGGCATTTCCAGTCTGGAAAGTGCATCTACTGTTTTCTGAGTTGGTGTCATGATATCGATGAGTCTCTTATGAGTTCTCTGTTCGAACTGCTCTCTGGAATCTTTATATTTGTGAACAGCTCTTAAGATTGTAACAACTTCCTTCTTAGTCGGAAGCGGAACTGGTCCGCTAACAGTTGCTCCGTTCTTTTTAACAGTATCGATGATTTTTGCTGCTGATGCATCTACTAACTGATGATCATAAGCCTTTAAAGTGATTCTCATTACCTGATTTGCCATAAAAAAAGTCTCCTCCTATTCGTACTCAATTATGCAGTACGACAAGCGGCGACTGTACACATCTCCGTGTGTGTCATGCGACATTTATCCACACGTCCATCCCGATGATGGTTTCTGAACTTGTACAGTGACTTGTCGTCAGTTTCCTAACTTGACATTCGCTCCACGGAAAACCTGCCGGTAATATGGCAGCAACCTCGCGCTTCATAGCTATCATGTCACAGCAGATATTAGTATATACGATGATTCTTAATTATGCAAGCCTTTTTTTTATTTTTTTGAACAAATTTCTGCACAATATTTTTATCTGTTTTCTTCTTATTATAGTGCAAAATGCAGCGAAAGGTTTCTTTGCCCTTCGCTGCATCTGATTTAGTGATTTTCTTTCTATATATAATAAAGAAACATCATTCAGTTATTTATTCCTCTGACTCCTCATCACCACCGATAATATCAGAGTAGTCAAATAATGTAACCTTTGTGATAGAATCTCTGACGATATCCGGAGCATCTCCAGCCTTTCTCGCTTTGTCCGCGAGCTGAGAAGCAGTATAATGCGGGATTGCAAGTTTCTTGATCTCTACCGGTTTCTCTTCAGGCTCTTCTTCAGCCTCCTGGATGTTCGGAATCTCTTCTGTATGGCCGCCGGCACTTCTATATGTATCCTGCTCATCATCGGAAAATTCCTCTGCTGTCGCTGCCGCGATTTCCTTCTTGAGAAGTTCATGCGCCTCGCTGGTTGCAGTCTGCATGTTTCTTACCGGACGAGTCTTCTTCTGTACCGGTGCTTCCTCCTCCAGATCATCCTCGTAAATCTCATCTACGAATCCGCCTGTACGGATCTTCTTGCGTTTCTTTTCTTCTTTCTTGACCTGTTTGCGTCGTGCCTTCTCTCCGTAAAGAAGTTCTCTGTCTTCTTCATCCATTCGTCTCGCACGTGCCTTCTCTTCCATGCGGAGTTCCTTCGCAGTCTTTACATGTCTGCGGTCTCCAAGAAGATCCTCATATTCATCTTCCGGTTCCTTCTTAAGAAGCTCTGCCACAACATAAAGAATGATGAGGAAAAGAACAATCAGTCCAAGAACGATCAGTCCCTCTGTACTCTCCGTTGCTGTCAGGACATATCCTACAAAAGGAATCGTAACAACAACCTTCGGAACCCAGTTCTTAACAGATACTGAGATATTGCTCTGCTCAGCCACAGTCGGATCAATAACTGTACCTATGTTATTATCTCCTATGCTTACAAGGTTATAACGATAGGTAGCAGAGTCCTTCTTCACCAGGAGCGGAGTTCCCGGTGCATTCTTTACTTCTTCGGTCCTCACCGGTATCGCATATGTCACAGAACCCATGGGCAGATTGGTAACCTTATCGCTGCTGTCCACGATCACAGTAGAAACCCCAAAAAACGGCGGCAGTGCCATACCGAGTATCAGTATGATCGTACATATGATCACAAAATGTACAATAAATTTCAAAAATTTAGACATTGGTATCTCCTTCGCTTTGGTTTACATTCATTAACATTTTATTATTATACCCTGTTTTTGTTTCATGGTCAACTTATAATCTTGCTTTTTGCCAGATGCAAAAAGCATTGGCCGGACTGGTCTTCTTCCGGTCAATGCTCTTATTACTCCGCTCTTAATTCTTATTATTGATTACTCAAATATTTCTCAATACTTGTCATTGCCGCTTCTTCATCATCACCATTTGCGGAAAGTGTGATCTCTTCACCTGAATCCAGCCCTAATGTCATCATTCCCATAATACTTTTTGCGTTTACCTTTTTTCTTCCAATCTCAACATAGATCTCACTGTTGAACTGGCTTGCAACCTGTACCAGCTGCGCAACCGGACGTGCCTCCAGCCCTGTAGACAGTTGAATAGTGATTGGTTTTTTAATCATAATAAATCCTCCTCGTTCATCCGCAGTCCATCAGCAATCTCGCTGAGCTTTCTCAGGCGATGATTAACCCCCGACTTTCCTACCTGCGGATTTAACATCATACCTAATTCTTTTAGTGTAGCTTCCGGATACTGCAGTCGCAGCTCCGCAATTTCAGCAAGACCCTCATTCAGATTGTGGAATCCCATTCTTTCCTCAATCAGTCTGATGTCCTCTGCCTGTTTCACTGCTGCATTCACCGTTTTGTTGATATTTGCTGTTTCACAGTTTACTTTCCGATTGACATTGTTGCGCATCTCCTTGACGATCCGTATATTTTCCAGATTCATCAACGACACATTTGCCTCCATAACCGCCAACATTTCAACAATCTGTGCGCCCTCCTTCACATAGACCACATATGACTTCTTACGCACGACAATTTTGGCATCAATATCAAAGCTGCGGATAAGTTCCTGCAGCTGATCTGCCTTTTTTTCTTCTGAACAGACGATTTCCAGATGATAGCCTTTCTCCGGATCGCTGATTGATCCCGATGCCAGAAATGCACCGCGGATAAAAGCCCGTTTGCAGCATACCTGCTGAGTAACAAATCCGTTACCCGCATCCAGCATACCTCCGTTATATTCATCTGCAGAAAGTTTCGTTCCCTGAAGTACAGTTTCTATCTGTTCCGGGTCTGCAATCTCAACGAAATATATCTTTCCCTTTTTCATTTGACAGCTTTCCCGAATAGCTATTGCTGTCTCTATATTAAAGGTTTTTGTCAGCAATGTAAAGTACTTTCTTATAACAGCATAATTTTCGGTCTGAAAATGCAGTCCCCCTTCTGCTGTCATTCTTCCACATGCACTCAAAAGTGCTGTAATTTCGGCAAGCCTGCAGTGCCTTGCCATGCTGATCTGTCTGGAAAGTTCTTCTTTCACCATCCCCGAAAAAGACATTTCCATTCTCCTATCTCATATCATTTATTTTTACGCAGTGCATCTTTACCTATATCTCTGTGTTCCAGGCGAATCCCATAACTCCGCTCTGCATGCAGCCGGTCATAGAGCACTCTTGCCAGAGTAACCGAACGATGCTTTCCGCCCGTACATCCGACCGCTATCACAAGGTTTGTCTTCCCTTCCTTTGCGTAGTTCGGAATCAGGAACTTCATCATATCTTCCAGCTTATCTGCAAAATCCTTCGCCGTCTGGTTCTGCATCACATAATTGAACACGCCGTCATCCATTCCTGTCTGCGGACGCAGTTCATCTACATAATAAGGATTCGGAAGGAATCTCACGTCAAACACAAGATCCGCATCCTCCGGTATCCCATATTTAAATCCAAAGGATAATACTGAGATCATCATATTGTCGAACTTACCGTTCTCCACAAAGATCTTGTCCAGTTCCTTCTTAAGTTCCCTGGTAAGCAGATGCGTTGTATCTATAATATAGTCTGCACGTTCTTTAAGGAAGTTTAATCTCTTTCGTTCTTCCCGGATTCCCTCATCAACACGCCCTGCCATAGCCAGCGGGTGCGTTCTTCTTGTTTCCTTGTATCTCTTAACAAGTGTACGATCGTCTGCATCAAGAAAAAGGATTTCGAACTTGTGTCCCATCTCTTTAAGCTGATCCAGTACTTCTTCCAGACCTTCCAGATATCTGCCGCTTCGGACATCCAGCCCGATTGCTGCGTTCTGAATATCCTCGCCCTGATTTGCCGACATCAGAGAAACAAACTTTCCAACCAGCTGTATCGGCAGGTTGTCTACGCAGAAATACTGTGCATCTTCCAGCATTTTCATTGCTGTGGATTTTCCCGCTCCGGACAATCCTGTAACAATTACCAGTCGCATTTCTTATCAAATTCCCCCAAAAATTTCACTTCCGGTTCCAAAGTTACTCCGTACTTCTCACGGACCACTTCTGTCACATGCTTCATCAGGCTCACAACATCCTCTGCTGTCGCATCTCCGGCATTGATCACAAATCCGCAATGCTTATCTGATACTCTGGCACCACCGATCTGACAGCCTCGAAGCCCGCTGTCCATGATCAGCTTACCTGCAAAGTATCCTTCCGGACGCTTGAACGTGCTTCCTGCACTCGGAAACTCAAGCGGCTGTTTTGAAGTACGCTTCTCACGGAGTTCTCTCGTGAGTGTCTTGATTTCTTCCAGGTTTCCCTCCTTAAGAGAAATTGTCGCCCCAAGTACCAGATAGCCGGCTTTTTTGATAATGCTGGTACGGTATCCCATCTCAAGTTCTGCTGCCGGGATTACACGAACCTCACCTTCCCCGGTCATTACCGTTACGTCCTTGAGTACATCCTTCATCTCTCCGCCATAGGCACCTGCATTCATCACAACGGCTCCGCCAAGCGTTCCCGGAATGCCTCCCGCAAACTCAAATCCCGCAAGGGATGCTCTTCTGGCTGCAACCGCAATAGAAGAAAGGAGTGCTCCCGCTGCTGCACGGATCTCAGTCCCTTCTACAGTGATCTGCTCCATATTGCGATCCATCTGGATGATCACGCCTTTGTAGCCCTGATCACTTACCAGCAGGTTGCTTCCGTTTCCAAGTATAAAATACGAAAGCTTCTCCCTTCTGCATATTTCAAGAGTCTTTTGTATTTCTTCTATTGTTCTCGGCATCACGAAGACCTCTGCCGGTCCACCAATGCGAAAAGTTGTGTGACGTTTCATAGGCTCTTCAAAGAGCACCTGCTCTTCTCCCAGCTCCTGGCAAAATTTCTGCTTGATCTGCTCGTTCACAAACACTGTCCTCAATCTTTCTATTTATTTATCAGGTTTACAAACTCCTGATTTTGTTATTTTTTGTATTTTTCAGCAAGAATATCCCTGACTACCTCACCGGCAGTCATAAGACCTGCCACTCCCGCTACAAATGAAATACTTCCCTGGATGTTTTTCTCGACACTTGGTTTGATCTTTCTGAATTCAAATCCTCTGTGTGAATGTTCTCGTGAACAAATCACCTTAAGTCTTCTGACGCCTCTCTTCCGGAGTTCTGCACGCATCTTCTTGGTCGCAGAATCTGCCGCGACACGAGAAATATCCATGATCTCCAATCTCGAAGGATCTAACTTATCTCCCATACTCAGACATGAGATTACCGGAATCTTATATTTCCCCGCCTGCTCTATCAGGAGTATCTTAGATGAAACCGTGTCCATTGCATCCACGATATAATCGTACATTCTCAGGTCAAACAGTCCCATAGTATCTTCATTATAGCAACTTTCGTATGTGTGTACCAGAATATCCTCATCAATATTACGTATCCGTTCTTTTGCGATCTGCACTTTCTTATGCCCAATCGTAGACTGCAGTGCATAGAGCTGTCTGTTGATATCTGTCACGGATATCTCATCATGATCCACAAGAGTAAGACTTCCTACTCCACAGCGTGCCAGTGCCTCCACTGTATAGGAACCCACACCGCCAAGTCCGAAAACTGCGATTCTGGCGTTACTCAGGCAGTCTACACCCTTCTGCCCCAATAATAGTTCCATTCGAGAATATGCATCATACATGCAAAACCTCCCTATACCATTCTTGTAGTTATTACTGTTCACTCCGTTCACAGTAACTTGTATTCATTGTCACTGTTCACTCCGCTCACAGCAACCTGGTAAAATGTCACGCACCCTCATTTTTACTAATTATACTATCTCCTCAGATAAAAGTACAGTTTTTCATAGTTTTTTAAGAATTAATGTATGATTCTATCAAATTTTCACATACTAAACATAAAAGTCAACCGAAAAGGAGTTTTTTTATGTGGCAGCAAATTTTTTTAGGTTTTCTTGGACTGTGCTCAGGTATCATCATCGCCGGCGGTGCGGTCGGACTGATGATCGGCCTTTCCATCGTGCCCAGATATGCCGGCATCACACGTACCGCAGATTCTGTTCTTCTTTATGAAGATATGACTCTGCTTGGTTTTGTCTTTGGCAATGTGTTCTGCCTGTTTCACTTTTCGCTGCCTCTCGGCATTCCTTTTCTGATAGTATATGGTGTTTTTTCCGGCATTTTTCTCGGAAGCTGGATCCTGGCTCTGGCAGAGGTAGCCTCTGTCTTTCCTGTCTTTTTCAGGAGGATCCACCTGACGGAAGGATTCCCGGCAGTCATTCTCTCTATCGCCGTCGGGAAATGCATCGGTACACTCATTTTTTACTTTTTTGGCTGGCAATAAGCCTCAATCATTATATGCATAAACCGCATAAAAGTCAAACCGAAAGAGAGGAGTTTTTCATGGCAAATAAACAACAGCTCCAAAAGCAGAAAAAATACGAACAATATGTCAAGTCCGTTACACCAACTCACAGCCTTCCCATAAATATGGCAAAAGCCTTTCTCACCGGCGGACTCATCTGTCTTCTGGGACAGTTCATCCTGAACACTGCACAATCCATGGGTATCGATCAGGAAAGTGCCGGAAGCTGGTGCTCTCTCCTTCTGATCTTGCTGAGTGTCCTTCTGACAGGGTTCAACCTGTACTCCAAAATCGGAAAATTCGGAGGTGCCGGAAGTCTTGTCCCTATCACTGGATTTGCAAACTCTGTTGCAGCTTCAGCCATAGAATTTCAGGCCGAAGGACAGATTTTTGGAATCGGATGCAAGATTTTTACCATCGCAGGTCCTGTGATCCTGTACGGAATCTTAAGTTCCTGGCTCCTTGGCATCATCTACTACATTCTTAAACTTATGGAGGTGATCGGATGAGCAGCACAGTTCAGATGGGAAAAGCAAGCCTTGCATTTCATGAACCGGTTTATATCCAGAGTGCTGCTTCCATCGTAGGAAAAAAAGAAGGCGAAGGACCATTAAAGCACTGCTTCGATATGATCAGTGAGGACCCCCGTTTCGGAACGGACACCTGGGAAAATGCAGAAAGCACACTCCAAAAAGAAACTGCGATCCTGGCAATCGGAAAAGCCGGGCTTAAGCCCTCCGATATCCGCATGGCCTTTGCCGGTGATCTTCTCGCCCAGACGATTGCCTCTTCCTTTGGCATTGCGGAAATAGGCATCCCGTTTTACGGGCTGTACGGTGCCTGCTCCACGATCGGAGAATCTCTCTCCCTCGGTGCCATGTCTGTAGCTGCCGGTTATGGTTCACACATACTCTGTGCTGCTTCCAGTCACTTTGCTACTGCCGAAAAAGAATTTCGTTTTCCGCTGGGGTACGGCAGCCAGCGTCCCCTGTCCGCAACCTGGACGGTGACCGGAAGCGGAGCCTGCGTTCTCGGAGACAAGCCGCCTCTTTCTGGTGATCTTCCCAATGCATCCCCTCTGCGTCACAAGAACAGATGTGCTGCGATCACCGCTGTCACCACCGGAACCGTGATTGATTTTGGATTTCGTGATTCCCTGAACATGGGCGGATGCATGGCTCCTGCCGCAAGCGACACTATTTCTCGCCATCTGACCGACTTCCAGCGTCAGCCTTCTTATTACGACGCCATCATCACCGGAGACCTCGGCAGAGTCGGACAGCGGATCCTGTTTGATCTTCTCGGCGAAAAAGATATCTCCATCGCTTCCCGCCACTATGACTGCGGGCTTCTGATCTTTGACAATGATGCACAGGATACCCATTCCGGAGGCAGTGGATGCGGATGTGCGGCCGCTGTTCTGGCAGCCTTCATCCTTCCACGCATTGTCAGCGGACAGTGGAAAAAAGTCCTTTTTGTCCCCACCGGTGCCATGCTCTCCAAAGTCAGTTTTAATGAGGGCGAATCCGTTCCCGGCATCGCCCATGGAATTGTTATTGAACACGTGCAATTATCCTGAAAGGAGTTTCATATGGATTATTTTAATGCCTTCTGGGTCGGCGGCGTCATCTGCGCCCTGGTCCAGATTCTTCTTGACAAAACCAAACTGATGCCCGGCAGGGTTATGGTTCTTCTTGTCTGCTCCGGTGTCCTCTTAAGTGCTGTCGGAATCTATCAGCCATTGGTCGACTATGCCGGTGCAGGTGTTTCGGTCCCCCTTCCCGGATTTGGGCATCTTCTCTGGAAAGGCATGAAGACAGCCATTAACCAGTATGGTCTTCTCGGACTTTTTACAGGCGGCTTCACTGCCTGTGCCGCAGGTGTGTCCGCTTCTCTGATTTTTTCATACCTGGCCAGTCTGATCTTTAAGCCTCAAATGAAAGATTGATTATTTCCATCGCATCAAAGGAGTTTTCTTATGAGTGATACTTTATAAGTTAGCAACCACCAGTTCAACTGGTGGTTTATCCCTGGCCCTCCAAAGGGCCATTGTTACTGCTCGCCCCAAAGAGCGGTATCGCAAGCACTTTTACTGGCCCGCTATAAAGCGGTACTACTGGAATCTT
>NZ_JAJBNQ010000013.1:0-101601 GCF_020538025.1 Blautia sp. MSK17_66 | reverse complement strand
TTAAGAATTTTCGAGAATCGTATGTGTTTCACTGTTTAGTTATCAAGGTTCTTTGCTGTGCTGTCTCTCAGACAGCTTATCTATATTACCACATTCATCAGTGCTTGTCAAGTACTTTTTTATTTTCTTTTCGAAGCTTTTATGATGTTTGTGCATCGCTCTCAGGCGACTTGTCTACTCTATCACATCCATACTGGATTGTCAACAACTTTTTTGTTTTTTCAAAACTTTTCAAATTGTGTGTTCAAAAGAATCAATTCTTTGTGACAGCTCAGTTAGAATACCACTTTCTACACAGACTGTCAACCGTTTTTTGAATTTTTTTATTTCTTATTTTCCAGCCCCTATTCTCTAACTGATATCATTCATTTCACGATACTCTTTTGGGGTCACTCCATAACGCTTTCTGAACTGTCTGTTAAAATTAGAAAGGTTGGTAAATCCGGCATCCTGAGAAATGTTCAATATCTTATCGTCGGTTTTCTTCAGTGCCTCTGCTGCCACCGCCAGTCTTCGCTCATTCACATAGGCGATCAGACTTAATCCCGTCATCTTTTTGAACCAGCGCATAAAATGGCTGTCACTCCATCCGCAGAACTTTGCCACCTCTCCAACTGTAAGATTTTCATCGATATTTTTTTCTATCTTATGCAGCACCATTTTTAGTTGCTCCCGGTCCGGTGAAGACACTTCTTTTACAGACGGATATTTTCTTATAAGAAGAAAGAGCAGTTGAAGAACTGCCGCCTTTACTCCCAGTTCATAGCCTTTTTCTCTGGACGCACATAAGTCTTCCATCTGGCTCAGGCATTGTTTCAGGACATCATAGCCTTCCTCCTGCTCCTGAACACAGATTGGCGGAAGCAGTTTACCGGCTGCAAGAGGAACCAGAAATTCACCGGCACAGAGATCTGCTGCCCCTGCCCCCAGAAAATCCACTTCAAAAATAATATTTTCATATTCTATAGAAGAACCCTTTGTTTTATACAATGCATGAAGAGTTCCCGGAGGAACCACAAAAATATCCCCCGCCTTTCCCTGAAACAGACCTGTCTCCAGTTGGATCTCTCCTCTTCCTTTTTTGACATAGATCAGTTCCATTTCTTTATGCCAGTGAAGAGAAACTGACGGAAAATCCAGCGGGATCGTACACGGATAGATATTAAACGGAAACAGTTTGCTCCCGTGCTGTTTCTTTTCCTGATATTTCTGATCTTGTTCTTTTTCCATAATATTTTTTCTCCGTTATTTTTCTCCATTATGATAGGATAGTATTAGTATTTGCAAGATTTTTACAAGAAACGACAAAAAATATGTGGTATAAATATAAGCATAACATAGTACAAGATGTTTTCTGACAACCAACCTAAACCTCGCAACTGTTCATGGAAAGGAATCTCCGGGATTCTCGGGATATGCTCTGTGAACAGTTACAAAAATCTTTTATCTATGTATATGAAAGGAGTGGCTCACATGAGTGAAACCATGACAAATAAACTTAACGATCTTTGCAAAAAAGACATCAAAACTGCTTCCAATGAGGAACTTTATCACGCACTTCTGAAACTTGTTGATGAAAAAAGTCAGCAGCAGGTTCACAGTGTAACTGGAAGAAAGCTTTATTATATCTCAGCAGAATTCCTGATTGGAAAGCTTCTGTCCAACAACCTTATCAACCTCGGACTCTACGATGATGTAAAAGAAGCCCTGGCTGCTGCCGGAAAATCTCTGGCGGATATCGAAGAACAGGAACCGGAACCGAGCCTTGGAAATGGCGGTCTCGGACGACTGGCAGCCTGCTTCCTTGACAGTCTTGCAACTTTAAATCTTCCTGGCGACGGTGTAGGACTTCGCTACCATTGCGGTCTTTTTCACCAGAACTTCAAAAACAATATCCAGAATGAAACTCCTGATTTCTGGCTGACCGATGCCTGTGCGGCTCAGGCTACAGACACTGTTTTCCCAGTATCTCTGGCAGGAAAGGAATACTCTGCAAGACTTTATAAGCTTCCTGTTACAGGATATGAGGGAAGAACCAACACCCTGAATCTTTTTGACCTGGACACTGTTGATGAATCCGTGATCGGTGAAGGAATCTCCTTTGACAAAAAGGACATTGCCAAAAACCTGACTCTTTTCCTCTATCCGGATGATTCCGACGAAGACGGACGTCTGCTCCGTATCTATCAGCAGTATTTCATGGTTTCCGCCGGTGCACAGCTTATTCTTTCTGAATGTATCGCAAGAGGATGTAATTATCACGATCTCGCTGACTATGCTGCAATCCAGATCAACGATACACACCCGAGCATGGTGATCCCGGAACTGGTCCGTCTGCTTATGCTTCATGATATCGTTTTTGAAGAAGCAGTGCAGATTGTTACAGATACCTGTGCTTACACAAACCACACAATCCTTGCCGAAGCCCTGGAAAAATGGCCGAGACATTATCTGAAGAACGTTGTTCCGCAGCTTATGCCGATCATCGAAAAGCTTGATGCTGTGGCTAAGGAACGGACCGAAGACGCCTCCCTGGCAGTCATTGACCAGAACCAGGTTGTTCATATGGCACACATGGATATCCATTTCTCACATTCCACAAATGGTGTCGCAACTCTCCATACACAGATTCTCAAAGAGAGTGAGCTTGCCGGATTTTATCATCTGTATCCTGAGAAATTCAACAACAAAACAAATGGTATCACCTTCCGTCGCTGGCTCCTCAAATGTAACCCGGCTCTGACCTGTGAAATTGAGAGTCTGATCGGCAGTGGATTTAAGAAGGACGCTTCAGAACTGAAGAAACTCCTGGCATATACAGATGACCAGAACGTACTTCAGAAGCTCTCCGAGATCAAGAAACAGAACAAAGAGGCTCTTGCCGCATGGCTTCTTCAGAAACAGGGCGTAAAGCTTAATACAAATGCCATGTTTACGATCCAGTCCAAACGACTTCACGAGTATAAACGCCAGCAGCTGAATCTTCTGTTCCTGATCCATCAGTATCTGGAAATCAAAGCCGGTCACACACCTTCCGTTCCGCTGGTAAGTATCTTTGGTGCCAAAGCAGCTCCGGCATATATCATCGCCAAAGACATCATCCATGGACTCCTCACCCTTTCTCAGGTGATCGAGAATGACCCGGAAGTTTCCAAATGGATGCAGCTTGTCTTTGTAGAAAACTACAATGTTTCTGCTGCTGAGATGATGATCCCGGCATGTGATCTCTCCGAGCAGATCAGTCTTGCTTCCAAAGAGGCATCCGGAACCGGAAACATGAAGTTCATGCTGAACGGTGCCCTGACTCTCGGAACTATGGACGGTGCAAATGTAGAAATCTCCGAAGCAGTTGGAAATGACAACATTTATATCTTTGGACAGAGCAGCAAACAGGTCATCCACCGCTATGCAGCAGGCGACTACTGCTCGAGAGACTGGTATGAGGCAGACCCGAATCTTCACCGTGCGATCGACTTCCTTACAGGTAAGGAAATGCTTTCCTTCGGTGATGAAGAACACCTGAAACGTCTCCAGAATGAGCTGATCGGCAAAGACTGGTTCCAGACTCTTCCGGATTTCAACGCCTATGTAGTCCGTAAACAGCAGGCAATGGCTGATTACGCTGCTGACCAGGAGAACTGGAGCCGCAGAACTCTGATCAATATTGCAGAAGCCGGATTCTTCTCTTCTGACAGAACCATCGCAGAATATGACAACGACATCTGGCATCTCGGAAAATAATTTTCGAAAAATAAGTTATTGAAAAACAGAGAGGAAATCTTTACACTTCCTCTCTGTTTTTTATTTTCCCGAGTTGGATTTTCGAATCTGCTGTGTCAATTCCTCCCCGCCTTCTTCGTACCACGTTTCTACAAACTCGTCAAAATAGCTGACTGGCTTCACACCCATAATGATCTGGATGAAGCTGTTTTTTTCAAGCTGCAGAAGAGATTTTGGAACTTCTCCGTCGCTGTCATCCAGGTATTTGCTCTTTACCGACCGGTAATTTCCATCCAGCAGTCTTCCTACTGCCACAAGCCTGGATTCATATGCTGCCCAGTCTTCTGCTATCTCCGATTTTCCATGGATATATTTTTCTGCCGCATCATAGTATGATTTTGCAATCTCGCTGAGAGTACTTTCCTGACGCTGTCCACTCATCACAGCCAGTATATCCTTTGTGATCTGGAAAGTCGCCTCATTATAATCAACGTTTATGACCAGCGACCTGGCTGTCGGATCTACATTCAGTGCAAAATATTCATTTACCTCATCTGCATCCTCGGCGGTATATCTGCTGTAATCAAACAGAACGCTTATGATCTTCATTACGATTTCCGGATGTTCATACCCCTTACGCACAACCACATACTTGCTGTCACTAAAAGAGGCATACACATTCTTCCAGTCTACTTCCTGCAGATAATACGGCATCCATTCGGCGTCTTTATCTGTCTCATAAATATCCATCAACGGATTGTTCGGCGTCCACCAGAGTCCAAAAAACGCTCCGCATTTGCCGCTCACCACCAGATCTCTCAGATTATTCTGTGCCCTGAGTGCAAAATTCTGATCCAGCACCCCGCGTTCATACAATTCATGCAGATAACTCAAGGCATTTCTGGTCTCTTCTGTCACAGATCCATAGACGATCTCTCCATTCTGGTTGATCCATTTGCGGGGGCTTGACCCAAATTTGTCAAAAACAGGATCAACGGAATAGCTGGAACTGGTACTTCCCACCAGGTCTGTATCACAGACAAGGCCGACGGGCTCCTCTCCTTCTGCTGTTCCCATCCGGTTCTGTACAAATGCCTCCACGATATCAAAGGCATCCTCCAGAGTCTTTGGCTCTTCAAGCCCCAGCTCGTCTATCCAGTCTTTGCGGAGCCACATCAGACGCGGTCCATGATCTGTGACCGTCTCCGGGATAGCCATCAGCTTTCCATCAAATTTCACAGACTCCAGAAGACCGCTTCCATAGCTTTCGAACATTTCTTTGATCCGTTTCGAGGTACAGTTCTGATACACCTCCGTCAGATCCTCAACCAGATCGTTTTCTACGAGTTCCTTGAGCATATCCCTGTCTGAGATCACCAGGACATCCGGCAGAGTCTGATCCTTTATCAGAATATTGACAAACTCATCATAGCGGTCTTCACTCTCCATATATATATTCTCATTCTGAATGTTCAGGATCTTTTTGAGATATCGGGTATAGGCATTATCTTCATAGGTATTTCCATCCGGAAGATTGGAATTATTGGTGCCGCTCATCTGCCCCAGCGTATAAGTCACAAGTTCCGGATACGCTCCATAAGGACTCTGTGCAGCACTTTCCCAGCTGCCGGTTCTCACATTTTCTTCTGCCGTTGAACTTTTCTGTTCTGACGCCGTTTTCTGCGCCGGCTGATTACTTATGCCGCATCCGGACAGACTTATTATACATCCCAAAATCACCGGCAGCTTCCATTTACTCTTCATAGTTTCTGATCTCCTTCGGGAATCTCATGATAACGGTCGTACCCTCTCCCGGTGCACTATAGATCTGTATTCCATAGGATTCTCCGTAAAGAAGCCGGATACGGTCATTGACATTCTTAAGACCATATCCTTTCGCCTGGTAGGTGACAAGAGTTTCTGCCTTCTCCTGTTCCATCCCTGTTCCATTATCACGGACAATGATCTCCACATCATCTCCCTGCCCTTTGAACGAAAGAAAAAGCTTTTTGTCTCCTTCTTCCTTCTCGTCGATTCCATGCTCGATCGCATTTTCCACGACAGGCTGAAGGAGAAGCTTCGGCATCTTTTCGTTCTTGATATCCGGATCTGTTTCCCATTCTACTGTAAAATTATGATCATGCATGGTCAACTGGATTTCCAGATACGCTTCCATATTTCGGATACAGGTCTCGACGGTGACCATGTCTTCCCCCTTACTCAGGGCAGTTCTGTAAAAGGTCGAGAGTGCAAGGGTCACTTTACTGATCTCCATCTGCCCGCTGCGGATTGCCATCCAGTTCATCATGGACAGCGTATTATACAGAAAATGCGGATTGATCTGTGCCTGCAGTGCTTTCAATTCATATTCCTTCAATGCAATCTTATTAACGTATACTTCATCGATCAGACGGTTGATCTCATCCATCATCCTTCGGAAGCTGTTGATCAGAATACCAACCTCGTCTTCAGAATCACTGCTGACTGTAACCTCTCTGCTTCCATGATTCACCTGGTCCATATTTCTGGTAAGTTCTTCGATCTTTCTTGTAAAAATTCTAGAAAAAGCCAGCCCCAGAGCCAGAGTGATCAGACAGCAGAGTGCCATCAGTGGAATTTCTTCCAGCAGCAGTCTCCGGACAGAACCTGAGATTGCCCGCTGGCTTTTGTAGAGATAAAAATTCCAGTTATTCTCTTCACTTTCCGCCATCGTGTAAGCACACTCCTGAGATATCTTTTCAAGAGCAGTGTCCCTGTCATCTGTTCTTTCCAGTTCAATATTCTCAAGGCTGCTTTTGTTGTAGAGGATCGTACCATCCTCATCTGTGACCATTCCTCCGTTTTCCTCATTGAGAATATTCATCAGCGGCTGAAATATCTTATCGTAATCCAGCACAATACAGATTGCCGCATCCAGAGTCTGCTCATCATAGATCATACGGACTGCCGCCACCTCTTTGCGCTCAAGATTCACCAGCCACTGGATCCTTACATCGTCCTGAAGTTCACTGCTCCACCATTCTTCCTGCATTTTAGCAAGCGGAACCAGCGTATATTCATGTTCTACCTGAATACTCTCTGCAAACAGCTGGATCCTATTAATGGCATCATGGTAAGATTTTGGCACCGACAGAAGAGGATCTGCAATTTGGTTATATTTCTCATAAGCAGTATAATTATCAATGCTTTTTTCTTTGATGATCTCTGTGATATCCGGCGAATATGTAAGATAGTTCAAAAGACTGTTGTAAACAGCAGTCTGACTGTCAATGCTCTCCTTCGTCTGCTCGATGATCGACTGCATGTCCTCCATATCACTGCTTCGAACCATCGCACTCTGTCTGCTGTGACCATAGAGAGCAAGAACCGTCATTGGTACCAGAGCAGTCACGACCAGAAGAAGCGTCAGCCTGTGCCGGTATTTCATGTTTTTGATACACTTAAGAAGTCTGTTCATCCTCCGCTGTTCCTTTCCTGTAGGATTCCGGACTGCTTCCATAGTAATCCCGGAAACTCCGGCAGAAGTAAGACACATTTGCAAATCCTACCTTCTCACTGACCTGTGCCACCTTCATATTGGTGCTGCACAGAAGGTCTTTGGCCTTTTCCATACGGAACACTCGAATATAACGATTCAGATTCATCCCTGTTTCTTTCTTAAAAATAAAGCTTAAATAACCAGAAGACAGATAGACCTTTTCTGCTAGCATTTCCAGATTCAGATCCTCATCATAATGCTGATAAATATAATTTTTGACAGCAGTGACTTCATTTCTGGAACTGTCCATAGAACGCTCCAGGAAAGCCTCATATCCTTGATATTGTCTTCTGTCACACCGAGGATTTCCTTTATGTTCCTGCAATTATAAAGGCGTTCGATCTCATGCTCCAGTCTGCGTTCGCCGGAAAACTGATTCTCCTGAAAAAGTTCCTGAATCACATTGGAAAATACAAATTTAATATACATTGCAGAATACTGCGTATTATCATGATATTTTTCTTTGAGGCATTCAAAATGTTTCTGAAGCTGTTCCGTATCTTTGCGCGTGATATCCTCGGAGATCGCCTGCATGATCTGAGAATCCTGCACCTCTCCTACTGCCATATTCAGGGGATCATCTTCATTTGTAAAGATATGCTTGTCCGGATGATAAAATTTCTCTTCCATCTGCTGCTCCAGCTGCTCCAGAACTGACGGAAGATTTTCGTAACCTTCAAATTTCCTGCTTACAGCCAGATAAAACCGCTCCATATATTCCCGTTTCATGAAATTATAGATATGATTCGCCACCAGCTGATAATCACAGTAGACATCCTGGAATAAAACAAGTGACTGTCTTCCATTCAGATTCAGATAAAAAATTTTCCTTCGAAGCTCCTGCTGAAGTACCTGATCCAGATTTTCTTCTGCCGTATCAAAAAAAGCCACATCTGATTCAAGCAGAATTGCACAGTGCCAGTCATTCCATTTATTCAGATCAATGAGTTCGCCTGCTTTTTCCAGAACTTCCTTCTTGCCGGAATACAGATAGTTCTGAAGAAAATACTGCTGGAGAAAAATCTTCTCCTTGATTTCACGACTTTCCTTCTTTATCCGACTGGCAATTGTCACCTCCGCACGCTGGATCACTCGGTGAAAATCCTCTGGATTTACCGGTTTCAGGATATATTCCGTGACACCATAGCGTATTGCTTCCTGCGCAAATGCAAAGTCGCTGAAACCACTGAATATGATGATCTGAAGATCCGGCTGTTCTTCCTTTGCCTTTTTGGAAAGTTCCAGCCCTGTCATGTGCGGCATTTTGATGTCTGTAAGAAGAAGCTGTATATCTTCTTCACGCAGAATCTGCAGCGCCTCCCTGCCATTGGAAGCTTCAAAGATTTTGTGTTCCTTTGTTTCTGTGGAAATCAGATATTTCAGTCCTTCTCTTTCAATCTTCTCATCATCCACGATCAGAACATTGATCATTCCCCCACCCCCTGTTATTTTACCTTATTTGTTTATTCTACCACAAAATCCCCGGAAAGAGTATCTTCCCGGAGACTTGTATTTGAATAAATTTATGCAATTGTCTGCAGTAATTTTTTCTTATCAGCCTTTGACTGCACCGGCTACAACACCTTCAATAATGTGTTTCTGGCATACCAGATATACAATAATGATCGGAATGATATCGATCATGATACTTGCCATCATCGGTCCCATCTGCACATGTCCGAAGCTTCCGCGGAAATACTGGACTGCCATCGGAATGGTACGATATTTCTTGATATCCAATACCAGTGTCGGCAGAAGGTAGTCATTCCATACCCACATCAGTTCCAGGATCGCGGTAGAGATAATTGTTGGTTTCAGGATCGGGATCAGAACCTTGAAGTATACCTGCAGAGGTGTACAGCCATCGATCAGAGCCGCTTCTTCGATTTCAAGCGGAATACCCTTTACAAATCCTGTAAACATAAAGACTGCCAGACCTGCACCAAATCCAAGATAGATAATACAAATGTTGTATGGATTGTTCAGACGTAAGGTGTCGGCTGTTTTTGCCAGTGTGAACATAACCATCTGAAACGGTACTACCATACTGAATACGCAGAGGTAATAGAAAACCTTGGATAATGCTCCGTTTACACGAACAATGTACCAGGCTGCCATAGAGCAGCACAGCATGATCAGAGCAACGGACATCACTGAGATCACAAGACTGTACCAGAAGGATTTGAGGAAATCCATCTGTGTAACACTTGCCACAAAGTTTGCAACACCATTCCATGTCTCAGCTGTAGGAAGACTGAATACACCTGAAGTTGTAATCGCAGCTTCTTTCTTTAAAGAGTTGACTAAGATCAGTACGATCGGATACATCCAGAGGATGCAGATCAGCGTCAAAATAATTGACGCAACCGGATTTTTTTTCTTATTTTCCATCACTGCTGCACCTCCTTAGATGATGTTGCACGAAGCTGTATCAGTGCGATCGCTACAACCAGCAGGAAGAATACAACTGCTTTTGCCTGGCCGATACCCTTCCACTGAGCGCCGCTTCTTGCATAAAATGTATCATAAATATTCAAAGCCAGTAACTGTGACTGTTTACCCGGATCTCCTCCTGTAAGAGAAAGGTTCTGGTCAAACATCTTGAATCCGTTTGTCAGAGTCAGGAAAGTACAGATTGTAACAGACGGCATAATCATCGGGATCTTGATCTTGAACAGGATCTGTCTGTTTGTCGCACCGTCGATCTGTGCTGCTTCGACCAGATCAGGAGAAACGTTGTTCAGACCTGCTATGTAGATGATCATCATATATCCGATCTGCTGCCACATCAGAAGAATCAGCATACCGATGAATCCGTTTCTTGCAGAAAGTGAAAGCAAAGGCTGTCCCCATTTGGAGAGCAGTCCGTTTAACAGTGTCTGCCAGATATATCCAAGTACGATACCACCAATCAGGTTCGGCATAAAGAATACGGTACGGAATGCGTTGGTTCCTCTGTATCCCTTGGTGAGTACCAGTGCGATGGAAAATGCCAGCACATTGATCAGAATACTGGAAACAAAAGCAAACACAACAGTCAGCCAGAATGAATGACTGAAGGTGTTATCCAGTAAGATCTTGGAATAGTTCGAAAATCCGACAAAGGTTACATCATTTACGGTTGTAAATTTGCAAAATGAAAGATAAATGCCCCAGATAAAAGGCCAAAGGAAACCGATAACAAATGCCGCAAAAGTCGGCAGTACAAAAATCGGCCACCATTTTTTGATCGTTCTTCCTACCATTATAATTCTCCTCTTTCCCTCTCATAGAACCCACAGGAGGAGGCAAGAACCTCGCCTCCTCTTGATGATTGATCACATGTTATTTTAATTACTCGGAGAGAGCTTTCTCTGTAGCCCATCCGTCAACGAATGCACTTACAACATCATCCCATGAACCTGTGCCTGCTGCATATGCGGTAAGAGCTGTTCCAAGTCCGTTTTTCCACTCTTCAGACGGCATTGTTGTGAAGTTCCATGAAACAGGTGTTTTTCCAGCTTCTGTATATTCAGCATCCTGATTTACAAATACGTTTGTAGACTCCTGTGCTGTTTTGAAAGGAAGTGTGAATCCCATATCGTTTGCCATGGATTTTGTTCCTGTTTCAGATGTTACACACCAGTTCATGAAGTCCAGAGTTGCCTGAACGTCTTCATCAGATGCATTCTTGTTTACACACCAGTAGTTCTCTGTACCTGTTGCAAGTCCCTCGTTTTCATCATCTACACCAAAGTAGATCGGGATCATTGCAAGCTCGTCATCTCCGTATGTCTTGGACAGTTCTGCATATTCCCAGGTACCATTCTGATAGAATACTGCTTCGCCGTTTACAAATTCGTTTCTGGAGTCATCTGCTGTTTTTGCAGAGAGTTCAGCTCCGTCACAGGTAGAATCTGTGATGTACAGGTCAAACAGGTTCTTGTAGTTGTCAAGATATGTTCCTTTGATTGCCTCTGTATCATCGATTCCGTCTTCTTTGTACTCATAGTAGATCGGAAGGTTTGCAAGATGTGTTTTGAATCTCCAGTCAGAGGATCCGTCCATACCTGCAGATGTGAAAGCACCTTTGATTCCAAGCTCGTCCTTTCTTGCCTGAATATCATCTGCTACTTTCTTCAGATCATCGTAGCTCTTGATATCATCCAGAGAATATCCTGCTTTTTCAAGTAAGGTTTTGTTTGTGATCAGGCCATAGGATTCGATTACATATGCGATACCATCTACAGCATCTCCGTCTTTGAGCTCGTAAGTATCAGAGGTAAGTCCTTTTGTGATCTCTGCATCTGTCAGATCATAGCAGTAATCTTTCCAGTTCTTAAGTCCAACCGGTCCGTTTACCTGGAACAGTGTCGGAGCATCGCTCTTTGCCATTTCAGACTGAAGTGTTGTCTCATACTGTCCGGATGCTGCTGTTACAACTGTTACTTCTGTTCCTGTTTCTTCAGTGTAAGCTTTTGCCAGGTTCTGCCAAGCTTCATCTGCTTCTGGTTTGAAGTTCAGATAGTAAACCTTTCCGCCGTCTGCTGCCATAACCGGTACAGATGGAATCATGCTTGCTGCCATTAATACTGCCATGCTCATTGCTGTTACTTTTTTCATGTTCATAGTACTTATCGCTCCTTTTTTTTGTAAGATTTGTTCTCTTTCAACCTGTCTTTATTATAGATTTATCAGCACTTTTATACTATGATAAAAAATCAAGAAATATGTTGTTTTTTCAAGATATAAAAAAATTGATGTACATTTTACAATTCATGCACATCAACTTCATCTTTTTGTTGAATTTCATTCAACACCCATCTTCCGTCTTCACGTATAAATGTCCAGTATTCATAAAACGACTCCGGAATCTTTTTTCCACGAACAACCTCTAATGTATCTGTATTGATATAATATCCAATCATTCTTCCATGAATCAGATAAACAATACTGGCATCTTCTTCACCTTCATCATCCCACACAGATACCGGAGTCACACTCAGGAGCTGAACTCGTTTCTGTATTGGCTTTTCATGTTTAACTTTCATCCATTCAAGTTTTGTAGTCCAACTTTGGGCAAGACTTTTACTCAGATACTTTTCTGCATAAGATGGATCCAGGAGCCTCCAGCATTCCTGAATAACAAAATATGCATTCTCCACATATTTTTGCATTTCTTTTGCATTCCAGTCTTCGCCCGGCTTTTCGAATTTCTTCATTTTTTGAAGACTTTTGTATTTTGCCTTTTGAATATAGCAATGAAATGCAATCGTTCCAGCCCCGGCAAAACATGCCATTGCCATCCAGCCAACTATCGTTTGCGACCATCCACCCGGACTCTCGTCATCCGTATAGTTTGATTCATTATTATAATGATATGTTCCACCGGAACTTCCCCCTGAACTTCCTCCTGAAGATCCGCCGCCGGCCCTCGCATAACATGTAATTGAAAAGCACAGACAGCAGATACATGCGAGCAGTATACAACAGATTCGTCTATGTCTCGTCATCTTTTTATTCGCTCTTATTTTTCTTTCGTTTACGAGAGATCAGACCAAGAAGGTTCTCATCTTTGGTATCGGAAAGATCATCATCGGTTACGGTTGGCTTGGATACTACGTACGCTCCTCTGCCGGCCGGCGGATCATTCTCCTGCTCAGTCATCTCTTCTGTCGACTCATCCAACGGAACCTCTTCTTCTCTCACCTGCACAACATCGAGGGATTCTTCCATCCCGGAAACTTCCCTGTCATAAGCATTGCTGTCGAAAGTTTCTTTATCAGAAGTTTCTTCCTCACTGTCAGATAAATCGTCTGCTGGCTCTGCCTTCCTGCGTGAGCTCCACGGTGCGTATTCCGGTACGACCGGTTCTTCTGGCTGTGCAGAACTTTCTGCATCATCAGATATGATCTCGCTGTCTGCATCGACTGCTTCTGCTTCCTGTTTGAGTTCTTTCAGACCGCGACGGAGGAGGATCAGGTAGATGAGGTCTACTACTCCGTTGCAGAGGAAGATCCATCCTGCAAAGATTACCGTGTATTTTACCATTGTGAACGGATTGAGTACAAGGGAAACACCGAGCCCGATGAAGATCAGGCTTCCGATCAGAAGGATCTTCCAGAATCCGCTTCCGTTTTTCTTAAGTTTCAGGCTTCCTTTGAGGCTCCAGATGCTGTCTACCAGGATAAAGGTTCCAAGCAGGATCGGCAGAAGCTTGACTACGATCTGAGGATTCATGAAGAGGAAAATTCCGATAACCATCAGAACACCGCCGGAAAAAAGATCCAGAATCGTGGAATTCAGTTTCTCCAGAATATAGAGCAAAATATGATAACATCCCACAAGTATCAGAAGTATTCCAAATATAAATTTACAGATCACATTGATCATATTCACTGGCATAAATGCCAGGCACGCTCCAAGAGCAACGTATATGATCGATGTCACAATCTGACCTTTCAGAAAATTATTGATTTTTTCCCACATTCGCTGCTTTCTCCTTCGTCTTGCATAATTTTTGAAAAGCAAAAATGAATCCTGAGGATCACGTACAATACCGAAATGTTCTGTCTGTCAGTATCCTTGCAAAGATCAGCCCCAGAGGGAGCGCAGCTATGATCAGGATGGCTGCGGCAAACCAGGATGCGGCTGTAGAAAGGGACATGATCCCAAGATTATAAAATCCTCTGTAGAGATACAGTCCCGGTACCATGATAACAATAGAAGGAACCGTCAGGGAGATTCGCGGATAACCTGCTTTGTTTTTTATCATGGAGGCAAGAAGACCGGCTGTCAGTGCACCAATGAAAGCTGCGGCTGCAGGCGGCATTCCGGCCAGATCCACAAGTTCCAGTCGAAGTGT
The DNA here is from genome assembly GCF_020538025.1 of Blautia sp. MSK17_66. Lineage (NCBI taxonomy): Bacteria > Bacillati > Bacillota > Clostridia > Lachnospirales > Lachnospiraceae > Blautia > Blautia sp. MSK17_66. The sequence goes on along the minus strand of NZ_JAJBNQ010000013.1, from coordinate 87,499 downwards.
ATTGGCCACCGCTCCAATGAGTGCCGACGCTGACGCAAGCCTTATAGGACTGTTGAACATAATTGAGAAGCCAAACACCCCACAGAAGCTGGCAAGAAACCGGAACACGATCCATAATTTCACCGGAAGGGAGATTCTGATGAAATCTACCGGTTTCAGTTGCAGAAGCAATGCCATGATCCAGGCAGACATCGTCGCTACCAAGATAATGATCAGTGCATACATCAGTCTTTCTGTTCCTGAACGCATGTCCAGCTTGGCAAGATCAATACCACTCGTGATAAACGGAAAGCCGGGAATAATAAACAACATCGCACAGATATAACCTGCCTCATGCTGAATGGAAATTCCAAACAATACTTCTCCAATCTTCAGAAATCCTGCATAAACAAGGCAGGCCAGTGAGACCGAGGATACAATACAGAGAAACAGGGTAAAATGATGTTTCGTCAGCTTGCATCTGAGGAAATTCCCAAACCCTGCACCCACAAAGGCACAGAACATCTCAATCGGCCCGCCGCCGAGCAGGAAAGTAAAGCCACAGCATGCGAGAGCAGCCGCAAATCCCAGTGCAATCGGAGAATACAGCCCGTGGATCCTCTCTATATCATCCAGCAGGCTATGTAGCTCTTCCCCCGACATATTCTTTCCGTCCACCTCAAATTCCCGGATAAAATGCTCCAGACGGTTAAGCTTTGACGTATTCACGCCCGTATTGGTAAGACAGAGTGACTGAGTAAAGCCATTCTCCCCGTCAAAACAGGTGTACTCGATCGACATCAAGCCAATGTCTGCCGTACAGGTGATTCCCATGATCTCAGCCAGTGTATTCATCGAACTTCTCACTCGCCATGCACCGGTTCCACAGGACAGAAACATAATCCCTACCCGTCCGATGATAGAAGCTTTCTCCGTAAGACTGGCCTGCGTGACCGGAATATCTGCACCATTCTCGTCAGTATATTCATGCCAGGCAATGTCCATATGATTCTTTCTGATCATCTGCTGCATCACTCGCACTTCCCTGTCTGTCGTTTTACTTCATTCAGGATATGCTCCCGGCATCCCAGTCCAATACCGTTTGCAATCTCAATATTTTTCTCCATCATTCTCTCAAAATGATAAAACGGAAGAAAAATTCCCAGCGTTTCGGTATTTTTTTCTTTGCCTTCTTCGTCCCTGACACCATAATACATCAATGCCCGCGGCAGTTCCTCCTGAAGGCGCATCAGGAAATCCCACACGATCGCATAGATCCTGTCATCATTAATGTCTGTCTTTACAGATTCCGGGAATCGGAACATAAGAAGGATTCCTGTATGTTTCGATATTTTGTCTGTCACGATTTCGCCCTTACTGGTATAACCGTGATTTTCCCTGAAACCGTCTGCCATATACATCTGATAACACGGAATCTCCTCCTGCTCCTCATAAATTCTGTGAAACATCCTGTATTTCTTCTCATAAAGATGTTTCTGAGATTCATCCAGAAGCATTCCCCTGTCATCCGTAAGAAGAACCGGATTCTCCACGCCTTTATCATTGAACCGCATCGGAATCAGGAAAGAATTACGCAGAAGATCAAACATACTGTTATTGCAGACAGCCATGAGAAATGCCGAAAGATCTTTGTTTTCGTATGCATGAAACAAGGCTGCCGCAAAAACAGTTCCCGGAATATCCGTTCCTGCACCTTCACTCTCTTCCGCCGAGGGAATTGCTTCAAAAAATGTATCCTTCAGACGTTCGCACGCTTCCGGGTTTTCAAGGATCTTGTCAAAAATCTGTTCTGCCTTTTCTTCTCTCGGAAATATGGTACTCATAATATCGCCCCTTTTCGGGTTTTATTATAGAACCATGAGCTTCAAATGTAAATTTCATCTCTTGTATATTTAATATAACCAGAACGAATAAGGTTTCTGTTCACTCCGGCTTTTGTAAGTTTCTCGTGTTTTTTTCGACCATCTTACGCGGCACCATGATCTGATGTCCGCAGCCCATGCATTTCAGTCGGAAATCTGCTCCCACTCGAAGGATTTCCCATTCCTTGCTTCCGCATGGATGACCCTTCTTGAGAGTCACAATATCCCCTACCTCATAAATAAATCCCATGTATACTTCCTGCCTTATATATTACTGTGAACAGTTACTCTTATCTTACTTTAATCTGAGAAAACACCTGACCGATCGGCTCCTTGATCAGAAGATCCGCATTGCGGTCCCGCGGAGTGGAGGATTTATTGATCACCACCAGTGCCTCTCCCCGGAAATAATCAATCAGACCCGCTGCCGGGTAGACCGCCAGAGAAGTTCCTCCTATGATCAGAACCTGCGCCTTCGAAATTGCTCTGACAGATTCTTCGATTGTCTGACTGTCAAGTCCCTCCTCATAGAGAACCACATCCGGCTTCACAATACCGCCGCACTCACATCTCGGCACTCCTTCACTGTGCTTCACATAATCAAAATCATAGAATTTCCCACATCGCATACAATGATTGCGGTATACGCTTCCATGAAGCTCCAGCACCTTATGACTGCCCGCCATCTGATGAAGATTATCAATATTCTGCGTGATCACAGCCTTAAGCCTGCCCGCCTCCTCAAGCTCTGCCAGCTTAAGATGTGCTGCATTCGGCTTTGCAGTATCACAGAGCATCTTGTCACGGTAAAACTTATAAAATTCTTCCGGATTACTCATAAAAAACGTGTGGCTCAGAATCGTTTCCGGCGGATAATCATACTTCTGATGATACAACCCGTCCTGTGAACGGAAATCAGGAATCCCACTCTCCGTAGACACTCCTGCCCCGCCAAAAAACACAATATTATCATGCTGATCAATCAGCTCCTGTAATTTCATGATCTTTGCATCCATGTCAATTCCCCCTTCACCTCTGCATAGCCATCTATGCACCTGTGTGCTTAATATGCATCCTCTGAGCTTATCCTTCTGCCCTGTACAACAAATCTCGTAGATTCATTTCCCGTACAGGTAGATAACGTAACGATCTTATCCTTGATTGTCAGTTCTCCCGGATCGGTACTGATCTCCGAGTATCCTTTGATCGTCTCCAGATACCTCTGAAACTCCTCTCCCGGTCCCTTAAACAATGTATACGTGTCACTGTCCACACCTGTCGTATAGGCAGAAATGATCTCATAGCGATAGTTCTTATCCGGTGTCAGGATCCAGAAATATTTACTCTTATTATAGACATTCTGATCCTCCGCAAATTTCTTGAGATGCCCGAACATGGAACCATTCTTCATATTATGTCCATAGACCAACGTGTTACAGTCATTGAAATCACTGCTGTTCTCATAATCAATAAAAAGCGTTCCCGCAAAATTATAATTTCCTTCATAGGTCTGATGCAGGTATGTCTCATTGTCCTTGCCCTGTACAATAGGATAACTAATATGATTCAGTGCCTCTACATAAATCCAGCCGACCACATCCGGATTCACACTCTTGAGCGATGCAAAATCCACATTGATCGGTGCCTTGGGCTGTGCCTCCGGTCCTGCCACCTCCTGCGCATCAGGTGCACGGTCCGTGACTGCCATCTGCTCGATATGATTATACTCGTCCGTTCCCTTTTTGTATTCTGTATAGATGTGAAAAAGATTAAAAGCCGCATAGCAAAAAGCTGCTATCGCTATAATAAGAACCAGCGTCAGAAGGAGGTCACCTTTCTTTTTGGTCTTCTGCTGCTTCTCTGTGTTTCTCTCGTCCATAGTTACATTCCTTTCATTCCAGAATTACTCCCCGTTACTGAAAACTTATAAAAAGTTATAAACTTCTATATTCCATTCCTACTTCAACGAGTATGCTTTTGATGGTATAAATATCAATCTACTCACAAGTTTTTGTACTCTCCACAGGCGTAAATTCCGGACTAACGTATCCGTACATATTTGCATTAACGTTTCAGTGTCAGCTTGCAAATTTTTCTCCATAAGTCTTGAGATTTACAGATGCCTGGAAATCTCTGTCAATCATATTTCCACACGCACATCTATAAACTCTGTCAGATAACTTCAAATCTTTTTTGATGTTTCCACAACAGCTGCAAAGCTTTGATGATGGATAAAACCGGTCAGCCACAATAAGCTGGATCCCTTTATCGCTGCACTTGTATTCAAGCTGTTTTCTAAATAAAAAAAATCCCTGTGCCTGAACTGCTTTGGATAAATGTCTGTTTTTCATCATTCCGCTGACATTCAGATCTTCAATACATATAAATCTTGGTTTTCGATTTACGATCTCCGATATGGTCTGATTTAAATAATTTTTACGGATGTTTGTTAGTCTGTGATTTCGTTTTAATAAAAGTTTCTCCTTTTTGATTACATTATTTGTTTTACAGTAACTTTCTCCTCTCTTATTTTTCTCGTAAGAACGAGAGATACTACGCTGTAATCTGCGTTTCTGTTTTTCTAATTTCTTTACTTTCCGACTCTTATTGATGTTCTTATACTTAGTCCCATCAGAGCAGACAGCCAGATCTTTGATTCCCAGGTCTATGCCGACTCCGTCATCATTAAGTGTTTCCCTGCAGTCAGGAAATTCTACACATACACTGATCCACCAGTTCAATCCGTCAAAGGATATTCTCGGGTTCATATATTTAGCATCTGTCGGAATACGTCCATGTTCTGCAAGTCTTACCCAATTCATTTTTTGTTTATTTGCTTTCCTGCTGGAAGAAAAGCCTTCAAATTTAACGTGGGTATTACTGAATCGTATCTTAACGTTGTCCTGATAGAACTTCGGCATTGATCTCTTTCTGGACTTGAATCTTGGGAACTTTTGCAAGCTCCTGAAAAAGTTCTTATAAGCAGTACAGGCATCTTTGACTGCCTGTTTGGTTACATTATTTGAGATATTCAGTAACCATGCATATTCATCAGAATGTCTAAGCTTCGTAAATTCTTTTCTGAGTTCTGCATCTGAAATAAACCCGCCGCCTTTTTCATAGTTCTCAATTTCCCTGGTCAAAGCCCAGTTATAAGCAAATCTTGAAGCACCTGCGTACTGAAACATCTTAGTCTTCTGTACATTGTTTGGTATCAGCATTACTTTTATGGCTTTTACCATCTGTTTCCTCCTGTATCAGTTCACGAATAAGTTTCTTAGCTTTATTCGCTCGTTTTCCCTGTAATTTACAACTAAATACTGTGATTATCTGAACCAAATCTTCAACCAGTTCCTGCTGTTCGGCTTTTTCAGTATTATCAATAATCTCAATCTCACAATTATAAAGTGAAGCGATATATTCTATCAGCTCAAAACCAAATCGCAATAGCCGATTTTATAATTTATATTTAACTGTTAATAACCTCCCTGTTCTGTAAAATCTTAGCACAGGACACATTTTCCGTCAATGGAACGGGCATATAATTTATGGTTATTTCATATTCTCGGCACTGTCCCAGCTTTCGAAATCTCCCATACTTTTTCTTGTAGATTACAGAGCAGGATGCTATAATCCTTATGTTCCGGAAATACAGTGGAACCACTTTAAAAGCCCATAAAAAAGGCTTTCTGAACAATTATAACTTCACCTACAAGGAGGAAAACCATGCAGATCACTTTCCCTGCTTTTTATAAAGAATTCTCCTGCATTGCAGATGCCTGTCCGGATACCTGCTGTGCAGGATGGCAGATCATGATAGACGACAAAAGCCTCAGGAAATACCGCCGCTTCAAGGGGCCTTTCCGCAACCGTCTCCACAACGACATCGACTGGGAGGAACAGTCCTTCCGCCAGTATGACAGACGCTGTGCTTTCTTAAATGAAGACAATCTCTGTGACATTTACAGCGAAGCCGGACCGGAGATGCTCTGTGACACCTGCCGAAAATACCCAAGACACATTGAGGAATTTGAGGGACTCCGCGAATACTCCCTCTCCCTGTCCTGTCCAGAGGCCGCCAGGATTTTTCTCTCCCGAAAAGGCAGGACAACCTTCCGTACCATAGAGAAATCCTCTCCCGAAGAAACTTATGAGGATTTTGACTATCTGCTTTTTACTGCCCTGATGGACACCAGAGATTACCTTCTCTCCATCGTACAGGACAGAACCATCCCCATGGAACTGCACCGCAAAAAACTCCTCGCCTGTGCCCATGATTTCCAGCTGAGTCTCGACAAAAACGAATTGTATCAGTGGGAAGATATCCGCAGACGCCATCAGAAATCCGGCATCGGAGAAGCCTTTCTTGCAAAGCTTAAGAAATGGACCGCCTCCGGGACAGATTCCGTTTTCTGTCACAAACAGATCTGGAAAACTGTCATTCCTAAGATGGAGGTTCTGCGCGCAGGATGGCATGAATACCTGGATAATATCCTCAAAGTGCTTTACAAGACCTGCGATACCGAAACGAAACTCTCCGAATGCTGTCAGGAATTTCTGAATGCTTACCCGGACTGGGAAATCCAGGAAGAGCAGCTGCTCGTTTACTGGATCTACACCTACTTCTGCGGTGCCGTCTACGATGGCCAGATCTCTGCCAAAATAAAGATGGCAGTCATCTGCACCTCCATGATCCACGACCTCGCCGTGGGTACTTACCTTGCAAATGACCACCGCTTTACATTTGACGACCTCGTATCCATCTGTTACCGCTTCTCACGGGAACTGGAGCACTCCGACCTCAACCTTAACGAAATGGAAAAACTGATGGATGAAGATGAAACCTTCCGATTCGAGAACCTGCTGCTGCTCTGAGGCAGCAGGAAGAACTCTCCCGGATTAGTCCGGTACATGACTTTCACGCCAGCGCCGCACCGCCATACTACTCTGCGGTACTTGTCATTGGAATAAGGGCTCCTGCCCTGCAGAAACAGCCCGTAGATTCTCCGGACAATGGCCGCCAGCATCAGAATCCGTCTCTGCTGTACTTTGAGAAAGCCTCATGCTCTAAAGAGGCGGTATTTTATCATTCATAACCAGAAAAAGCGGGTGCACTGCAATCCACATTCATCGTGAAACGCAGCACTCCCGCCAAAATGTATGTATTGGTTTCCTTTTCTGTTTTTAGATGTACTGTAGAAAATTCTGACATCCAGCCCTGTCTGTCATACCGGAATGGCTCCGGTGCAAAGCCAGATTTCTATGTCGGAAATACAATCTGTGCATTTACACATGTCATAATCGTAACAATTACTGCATTAATGATTCCTCCAAGGTACGGATTTTTTGTTTTCCTGTAGATTACCCTTGTAATAAACGGCGTGATAAACAACAATAGTAATGGCGGCACCATCCAGTCTGAAATCTGGTTATTTGTTCCATAAAAGCTATTTACTCCTGTAACAAGAAAATATCCATACCCCAACGCTGCTAAGATGAATGGAGACAAAATATTCAGCAATGATAAAACCACAATATTTTTCTTCTCAGTCTTGCCAAATGACGTATTAAAATTCAGACAATTAATAAATACAGAAGCCGTTACATATGCCACCATGAACAACGGCAGAAGCTTCAATGCTTCCAGCAGACGTCTGGCATTAAACGGACGTACTGCCCAGTACAGGATGCGAAAATCCGTATTAAAGAAAAACTTTACAACAAACAATAATGTTAAAGCAAGGCCCGTCACTGTCAGGGCTGTCGCCACTGTTTTTCCCAGATGAGCTGCAGAAGTCTTTAAATCAATCGAATCCAGATCGATTCCATTCTTTTTGGCATAACATTGATACCAGACTACTGTCGTTAAAATTACAAACAGGGCATTCACAGTACCCCAAACTCCATAAAATAATGGCATGCCCTGCGTAAAGAAACCATTCACCACTTTGTCTACTTTAAAGTGGAACAATATAAGAGCGCTGATTAAAGGAAATACAGTATTTGCCAGCAGACAGCCTCCAAGCCACAGCTTTCCCTCTTTCCGGTCGCCCGCCTGACGCATGACTGCGTTTTCACCTGCGCTGGCACCCGAAAACGGTTCGTACTGCACAAGCAGGATTGCCATGCAGGCAAGGAACATGAAAAATCCTACAAACCCCATTAAATTTCCTGCTGTTTTTAACGGATAAATATGCGCACCTGCCGTCAATGTGCTTTCAGTACCAAAAACAGTAGTCATGAACTCTATGGCATCTGTGCAGGCTGCCGATACAAAAACAGCGCCACCATGATTGGAAAACGGCATATAAATCACCCTCTTCGCCACCTTCCCGTCTATCTCCTGCTCATACCACTTTCCTTCCACCCCGTCAGGTGTGCTTTCATCTGGCGTGATGCCAAAATTTAAAAATGACCTGGCATTGTTTGATTGTAAATACTCAGGATTAGGTTTCATACTCCCGGTTTCCTCATCTTTTTCTTTAAAAGAAAAATCATCATATTTATCGGCAATGATCCCAACATCTCTGCTTCCATAAAAATTGAAATATTCACCGTTTCCGCCTTTTTCAGCCGCCTGTGCCGTATTTGTTTTCCCAGGAAAATATCCGAAAGAAGCCGTTTCATTATCACGGTAAACCGCATCCCTACCTACATACAAAACAGCTTTTATAACTGGCGTTTCCAGTTCATTGTCCAAAAGAATGGATTCATGTATGGTATTTCCGCCCCTGGAGTGTCCTGCTACCGCAATCCGATCCTTATCAACATACGGAATTGTCGTCATGTACTGCACAGTATCATACAATCCGCGCCCATTATCATACCATTCCGTATCATTCAGAACTTCTGATTCGCCATGACCATATAAATCAAATGATGCGACTACATATCCTCTTCTCGCCCATTCAATCTGAAAATTATCACTTCTCTCCTTATTCACGTTACCGCCATGCGCCCATATAATCGCCGGAGCCGGAGATTCCTTATCCGCACTGTCCGGAATCAGCAAATCCGCACTGATTGTATGTCCGGATGCGCTTTCAAATAGAATCGTTTTCTTTGTAACATTTCCCATATCTGTTTGTGCCAGATTTGCAAGCAATCCCCCGATCAAACATAGACAAATAGAAATAACTGTAAGAACCGCATATTTTTTCCTGTCTTTTTTCTCCATTTTGATTTTCCTTTCTGATTTTCTGTTTTCCTGCACATAGATCTCATCCTATAACACCCGGATAACAGTATCCATCAAATATTCTAATATTTTCATTTCTTCCTTCCTGTTCTCAGAATTGACACTGATCACAGCTTCCTTGTCTGGAATTACAATACAGTATTGACCATATTTTCCGCTCGCCATAAATATATTTCCTTTTAGATGCCAGAACAGATAACCATAACCATCAACCCAACTGTTTTTTTCTCCGCAATCCACTTGTTTTGCAGTAGATTGCATAACCCAGTCCTTACTTAACAGCTGCTTTCCATTCCATACACCCTTTTGCAGATAAAGCTGGCCAAATCTGCCTAATTCTTTTACATTTAGGCACAAGCCTCCCGCTCCGAACATATATCCTCCAGGACAACGTTCTACCTGCGGCCGCTCAATCCCCAGAGCGTCAAACATATGTACCTGCAAATAGTCCGCCAAATCCATTCCTGAAAGTCTTTGGATCAAAACTCCCAGCAAATACGGCCCGGCATTGTTGTATTGAAACTTTGTTCCCGGTTTATGTACGATTTTCTGCTCCAGTATATAAGAAACCCAGTCTTTTTCCCTCAACTGTTTTCTGCTGTCACCCATTAAAAGTGGTTTTTCGAGTCCTATTGTCATAGTCAGAAGATGCCGCACATTTACATTATGCCAATATGTTTTATCTGAGACTCTCATTTCCTCCAAAAGCATACACACAGGGTCATCCAGAGAAAACAACCCGTCAGAAATCGCAATACCAACCGCTGCTGACGTAATACTTTTTGTGATTGAATACTGATTCTGCCGTCCGCCTGTGCCATCCATGTATCCCCCAAGCTCCTGCCCTCTCTGCAAAATCTGTATTCCATTTACTGACAGCCCCCTCAATGTTTCAAAACTGGCCGTCAAAACTTTCTCTACCATACACACCTCTCCTTTCTTTTATAATGGAATTACACCGGTCAATACCGCAAATGCCAGCATCCCAATGCTGCAAAGCACAGACCATCTATATGTTTCTTTTGCATGCTCCTTAAAACTCATATTGCACATAGACAGCCCCAGATGAACGGAAATTGTTGCTGGAAGCACAAAAACAACCGCACTATAAGGAATCAAAAATGCAACCCCCGTAATCTCCGGAGCAATCCCTCTCGCTGCAGCCAGTTTTGCAGCAATTGGCAACAGGCCAAAAATTTCTGCTTCTCCGCTTAAAACCCAGCTGATAGGATTACTGGCAATTCCCAACAAGATATGGGGATATGTCTCTAAACTTTGTGGTAGTAAACATGATATCATTTCTGTCATCCCACCCAGCATTGGACTGTACGTAACAATACCGACAAGAAAACCGGATGCAAGAACTGTAAATGTCATCGTCCTGGCCTGATATAAATATTTTAGGAGGAGCTCCTTCCTTTTCCCCTTAAAATCGACTGTCATAAGAACTCCCGATCCTACCATGAAAACTGCAAACGGAGGAATATGTGTTACTGCTAAAATTACAATTGAAATCGCCATGCATGAAACGTAAAACATAAAATGATCCGGCTTCACAGGAATCATATGCTTTTCTTCTAAAGCTTTTTTCTTCAAAACCTCTTTTTCCGATTCTGCATTTTTTGCTTCGTCTCCCTTCTTTGAAAGAATGTATCCAACCAAAAGAACCAGACATATTCCAAATAATTGTGAGGGAATACACTTTCGCCATATTTCTGCCGCATATAACTGTAAAGCACTTGCCACACGCCCGCATGGTCCTGCCCAGGGAACCATATTTACCACACCAAACGTTAAAGAACTCAGACACATAAGTTTGGCTAAAGGGATTCCTTTCTGTTCATATAATGTTCTGCATGCAGTAATAACAATCAAATATGAAACCATGCCCGAACCGCTTAGGTGTGCAATGACGGATATAAAAACTGTCATAAAAAAAATGCCGGCTTTATTATCTTTTACCCGTTCTTTCATTTTTATGGCAGTATAGATGAACATACCTGTTTCATTCAAAAGCCCAAAGAATATGACCGCACAACTAAACATAATTGCAAGCGGCAACACAGCCTTCATGCCCATCCACACATACACCGCAATTTCCGCCGCTGAAGCCCCTGCAAGCACTCCTGCTATAACGGGCACCGCTATGAATATAATCCCAGGCGGCCATTTTGTATTGAGTAAACATACCGACATGACGACCATGATGGCAAATCCCATAATTCCTGCAATATTCATCTTTTCCCCCAACATGAAAACATCCATAAAGCCGCGCAAACTTTATGGATGCATTATATATTCTTATTCTCTATTTTAGCAAATAACATAAACTAATATTTATTATAATGTTTTGTTATGATCAATCTGTAACTATTGCAGACTGAAAACCAGTTATTTATATGTCACGATTTTGCAACGATTTTTCTGCTTTTTTATAACATTCAGTTAAATACCGTAATGGCTCAATCATAAAGCTCCCTATGCGATATGCTGCTACAAATTGCCAGTTTACCGGCTGTTTCCCAAAAGAATAGATATCCAGTCTTTCTTTATATTCCCTCACGCCCAGACTGGAACAAAGGCATATTCCATATCCATTAGCAGCAAGTTCCTGGGCAGTTTCAACACTTGCGATTTCTATCGTTTCCGGAGTCAGTTTGTTTTCTTTGAGGATGTTAGTTGCAATCTGGCCTAAACGCATATTTTTCTTTAAAAGGATAAACGGATACCCTTTAAATTGAGAAATATCTATCCATGGGTATAAAAACCCAATTTTATATTGTGGCTTTTCATTCAGAGGTGTTCCCTTCTTCACTGTCATCACAATTTCTTCTTTACCAAGAAAATCATAATGCAATCCTGCGTGGTTTGCTTCCATTTGATCACTGACGGTAAAATAAGCGACATCTATCTTCCCCATACGCAACCCCTCTTCCAGGTCACGGACTGTTTCTTCATAAATTTCGATTTTTATATCCGGGAAGTGTTTTCTTATCTTAGGCAACACATCCGGTGTCAGGGACTTACTCCTGCCAGGTGTAATTCCAAACCGAAGCCTTCCTTGACGATATTGAAGTAGTTCCCGAAAATCCGAATCAAATTGTACTTTTCTTGCCAAAACATCTTTAGCAAATTGCAAATAAAGATTTCCTGCCGATGTAGGGACATAATTCCCTTCAATTTTTTCAAAAAGAGATATTTCCAATTCTTTTTCCAATTTTAAAAGGCAACGACTTATGGCTGGTTGAGAAATATTCAATTTTTTTGCTGCTTTAGTAATATTCTTTTCGTCCGCTATAGCCCAAATATACTCCAATTCTTTGAATGTCATAACATATTCTCCTATCTGGTTTCCTAATCCATCCAGTTCTCAGTATACCACAATTATTAAATTTTGTTATCTACTTTATAAACTTTTGTTATATCTGTTTTTAATGAAAGAAAGATTTATATACTTTGCCTATATTCAATTTAAATCTTTGTGAATATTTACAATGCTTTATGCGGACAATAACCAGACTGCTGTCAGGAATTCCACTTGTATTGTTGACTTCGGCGGTATCTAACTACTATACACTGAAAAGTCGATAAAGCACCCCCTTAAAATCATAAAAAGCATCACGTCTTGGTTTTTGTCCGCGTGTCAGCCAGAAAAATCTAATTCCTCCATCACCTTTTTCAGGGTATAGACTGGATTGTTTCTTTTTTCATCCTCAAAACATTCATTTGTCAATCCCCATTTCATATGTTAAAATGATTTCATCATCAACCCAAACGGAGGTATTACAAATGGCAAAGAAAAATCTTATCGTCGGACAGTCAGGTGGTCCTACTGCCGTGATCAACAGCAGTCTTTACGGGGTTGTCTCTGAGGGACTTGCTCATTCTGACGAAATCGGACATGTTTATGGTATGGTAAATGGAATTGAGGGTTTTCTGGCTGGACGTATCCTTGATTTTGAGGAAGCTCTTCCAGGCGAAAAGCTCTCTTACCTTAAGCATACTCCAGGTGCATATCTTGGTTCCTGTCGTTATAAGCTGCCGGAATCTCTTGAGGATCCGGTCTATCCGGAACTTTTCCGCAAGTTTGAGGAAATGAACATCGGCTGGTTTTTCTATATCGGCGGAAATGACTCTATGGATACTGTAAGCAAGCTTTCCCGCTATGCAGCCAAAGTCGGCAGTTCTATCCGTGTCATCGGTGAACCGAAGACGATTGACAACGACCTGATCCATACAGATCACACCCCTGGTTTCGGAAGTGCTGCCAGATATGTTGCATCTACTGTCCGTGAGATTACTCTGGATGCCAATGTTTATGAGAAAAAATCTGTAACGATCATCGAGATCATGGGACGTCATGCAGGATGGCTCACTGCTGCCAGTGCCCTCGCGCGTAAATATCAGGGGGATAATCCTCTTTTTATCTATCTTCCGGAAACAGACTTTGATCAGGATGCTTTTCTTAAGGATCTGGAAAAGGCTTTCGAGACGAACTGCAACCTCATCGTCTGTGTTTCTGAGGGAATCCACGATTCTAAAGGAACTTTCATCTGTGAATATGACAGTTCTGTAGGAACGGACTCCTTCGGTCACAAGATGCTTGCAGGCTGCGGTAAGTATCTCGAGAATCTTGTACGCAGCCGTCTTGGTGTCAAGGCTCGTTCTGTTGAACTGAATGTCAGCCAGCGCTGCTCTGCTGCAATGATCTCTGCTGCCGATCAGCAGGAGGCAATTGCTACCGGTAAGTTTGGTGTGAATGCTGCTCTGAACGGAGAAACCGGCAAGATGGTTTCTTTCATCCGCCAGACAGATGAGAACGGTACTTATCAGATGGTTTGTGGTCTTGAGGATGTCAATGAGATCTGTAATCAGGAAAAGGTTGTTCCTGCAGAATGGATCACCCCTGACGGTCACGATGTCACAGAGGACTTTATCCGCTATGCCCGTCCGCTGATCCAGGGAAATATTGAGGTTCCTCTTGGAGAGGATGGACTTCCGGCATTTGTATACCGCAAATAAATCCGTTATTTTTACTATAATAACAAAGCGGACAAGTCCGCTTCAAACTCCCTAAATTCCTCAATCTTTGAGGGACTTGTTACGCTTTGCGCGCCAGATGCAGTCTGCTTTAGCAGACATCTTCCACATGCATCTGGTCGCATCCTCGCGGAGCGTTTATTACTTTATTGGAACATTACGGAGTAATTTCCTATAAAGTAATAAAAGAATCCCCTTCCCACCACGGAGATGTATTCCGCGATGGGAGGGGGATTTTCTTTTCTTATTCCTGATCAAACTCCTCATGATCCTGTTTGATCTTTTCTTTTACTTCTTCTTTGAGTTTCTCTTCTTCCTTCTGTTCTACGCGGCTCTTCGGAAGAATGATGTTCAGGACTACTGCGATCAGTGTTGCCAGAACTACCGGAGATTTACCAAAAATGGTTGTTACCCAATCCGGGAAGCTTGCCAGTGCTGCTGACGCCTGGGAAACGCCGACACCGATTGCTGCTGCAAGACCTACGATGGATGAGTTTCTGTAATCCATTTCTGCAGAAGCTACCAGTTTCATACCTGTCATGGCAATGGAGGCAAATACAGATACCGTTGCACCGCCGAGAACACACTGAGGGATGGTTGTCAGAAGTGCAGAGAATTTCGGTACGATTCCTGCAACGCCGAGGATGACTGCTGCAAGACCGAGTACACAGCGGTTAATAACCTTTGTTGTTGTAACGATACCAACGTTCTGGCTGTAGGTTGCTGTCGGAAGTCCGCCAAACAGAGCACCGATCACGTTGCTGACACCATAGGCCATGATACCGTTCTGAAGTTCTCTGTCTTCCGGCACGCGGTCCATTGCTCCGATTGTTGTTGCAGAGTAATCTCCGATCGCCTGTACAGAGTTGATCGCAAACAGAAGTCCGATCGCAACACAGGCAGAGATTTCAAAGTGAATTCCAAAATGCATGAACTGCGGAAGCTGGAATACTTTTGCCTGGCCTACGCTTGTGAGGTTTACCATACCAAACGGAATGGATACCAGATAACCGGCAATAATACCAACCAGGATGGAAGCCAGCTTCAGGATTCCCTTACCAAAATGGTTCAATGTAGTTACAACTGCCAGAGTGAAGAATGCCACCAGCCAGTTCTGCCAGGAGCCATAATTCGGGTTGCTTGTGCCGCCAGCCATATAGTTGATCGCTGTCGGATACAGGGACAGTCCGATGGTAAATACAACCGTACCAGTGATCAGCGGCGGGAAGAACACTCTGATCTTACGGACCAGTATACCCATGATAAAGGCTACAATACCACCAACAATCTGTGCACCAAGGATTGTCGAGATTCCATAGCCTTCTGCGATCGCCTGCATACTTGGAACGTAGGCAAAGCTGACACCCATGATCATCGGAAGTCCGGATCCAAGTGTGAATCCACCCTTCTTGCCAATCGGAAACAGCTGGATCAGTGTTGACAGTGCAGAGATCACCAGCGATGCCTGGATCAGAATAACACGGTCTTTGTCGCTCAGACCGCCACCGCCTACAGCACCGGCTACGATGATCGCCGGAGTAACACAGCCAACGATCATGGCAACAACATGCTGCAGAGCAAGCGGAATAGCTTCCTGGAACTTTGGAACACCACTCAGTTCAAAAATACTACCTCGTTTCATTTTTTCCTCCTGTTTCTATTCCGGCCACCCTTTCCTCTTCGTCTGCCCTCTTTCTTCCAATGTGCCGGAATCGTATGTTTTTTGAGATTATCCGTCCTGACCGCTCCGAATAATCGTCAATGCGTATATATTATAACAAAAAATTTTTGAAAACACAATTAAAATATCCAATTTTTTTGTATAGACAGCAAAAAATTTGGATACTTTTCATGATAAAATCTGTATTTCTCACGTCAAAAGTTCAAACGTATGATACAGATCCACTCTTCCATATCCCCACGCAGGATTAGGATACTGCATTTCTCCGTCCCGGACTGCTCCGCGGCTCAGATAATTCTTGACGCTGTTTCCGGTAAAATATGGCTCGTTTCCACGAATCAGGGCCCATTCAAACAAGAGTGCCGCAATCCCTGCACTCTGTGCCGCTGCCAGACTGGTTCCGGTTGCTTCGGCGAAGGGCCGTCCTGCTCCGATGGACGCCGTCAGGATTCCAACTCCCGGTGCTGCAAAATCCGGTTTTACTACATTTTCTGTATTATAGCCCCGTCCCGCCTGAATATAAAGGCTGTTGTCCTGATGCTGATAAGCAGTGACAGTCATGCCGTCTTTCGCATCTCCCGGGGAAGTGATCGTAAATTCCGGAGAGGATTCCAGGAAATACGTTTCATCAGAGATCATGCCTCTGACCGGCAGCCAGAGATGAAACCATGTATTATCCTCCATTCGTTCCTCCACAAACAGCTTCCATATTCCGGGAGCCGGGTGCAGGAATCGAAAAAACACCAGCGTTTTTCCTGTCCGCCGCTCGATAGGTATGTAGTTGACCAGGATTTTTGTTTCTACAAACACAAAGGACAGTTCCTGTGTCCCGTATTTCAAAGCACTGCTGACAGGAAGTTTCTCGCCGGTCGGTGACTGAATGGTAATGTTATAGAAATTAGGAGAATCGCCCCAGAATTCCATAGAAAACCCTCGAACACTCTCCCGTTCTCCTACCTTCAGTTCTACCGCATCTGTTTTTGTCGGTCCTGCGGTTCCACTCAAATAATGATGTCTTGCGGTTCCTTCATTTCCGGCTGCGATAGAGATGGAATTCTGGCTGAAGCTTGCTGTGCTGTTGATAAATTCACTTAAAGGACCATCTCCTCTGTGTGCTCCCATGCTGCTTCCAAGCCCGATACAAATGGAAAGGGGCATCTTACGTTTTACTGCACACTGCAGTACGTAGGAGATTGCCAACATGATGTCATCCTCCTGAAAAACCTCTGCATCGTCGGAAAGAAGATAAAAATCCCGCAGATATTTTTTGGCCGGCTTCAGTTTGACGATTACAAGCTCCGCTTCTGGTGCTGTCCCGGAAAAATTTTCCTCCGGCATACGGTTTCCTGCGGCTGTGGCGGCAAGCTCTGTTCCATGTCCGTTCTGATCTGTGGATGGAACGATTGCAAGTGGATCTGAAGCAGAAAGTGCCTCATTGATCTGATTTCTTGTAAATTCCCTTCCATAGGGAATCTGGCCTGAGCGTTTCCCCGGCAGAGACTGGTCCCAGATACTCACAATCTTACTCTGATTTCCATTACGAAAAGCCGGATGTCGGTAGTCGATCCCCGAATCAATGACTGCTACCAGCGTTCCGGCTCCTTTTAAATTAAGATATGGATGATCATGAAGCTTAAGCACACCTGAGGTGCTCAGAGCCTCGGAATCCATGTATGTGTAACATTTCGGTATCGAAGAATACGAATAACTGTTAAATCCCAATTCTGGAACATCTTGCTCCGCAACATAGAGAATTCCAAACAGATCGTTGACAATCTGAAAGTTTTCGTCCGACCGATAATCAAAATCTCCATGAACATTCTGATTATAACGGATGATAAAATTCTGATACTTCTGGCTCTGTGCCGGTGCCACGGCTTCTTCTGCTATCTGCATGGCCAGACTCCTCCATCCTTCTTTTGTAGAAGGTATGTACCTGCCATGATGTTTATGTCTGTTTCCGGGAACTTCTTACTGTTCACTCCATCCACAGCCTTATAACATCGGAAGCTTTTATTCCATTCAGGAATGTCTGCCTGGATTTTCTCTGCTTCTGAGGATTAGAATCAGGATTCCTGCTACACCGATAAACAGGCTGATAAACTGAGAAGTTGACAGTACTCCAACGCTTCCTCGGATCAGATCTCCCCGGAAAAACTCCAGAATAAATCTTCCAATGCTGTAAAAGAGGAGATAACAGGCAGCCACCTGACCATCCTTCTTCTTTCTTCCGGCAATAAACAGAAGTACTCCGAAATGTACAAAGTCCAAAAGGCTGGAATAAATTTCAGTCGGGATCAGCGGCACATTGTTTGGTGCAAACTCCGATTCGTGGAATGTGATTGCCAGAATACTGTCCGTCTCTTTTCCATAACAGCAGCCTGCAAGCAGACAGCCAATCCGCCCAAACCCCTGTGCCAGTGCAACGGAGGGCATTACAAGGTCGAAATATGCCCAGAAATTGATCTTTTTTGCCCGACAGTAGATCCAGCCTGCCAGAATTCCTCCGATAATTCCTCCGTAAACTACAAATCCGTCTGTCAGAGTGTCCAGAAGAAATCCCGGATCCTTCATCACAGAATCCCATTCTGTGATCCAGTAAAGAAGCTTTGCACAGACAATTCCTCCCAGAAGTCCCCAGAGGACAAGGGCAAATACATGGTCACTGCTGAGGCGGAGCTTCCTGGCCCTGCATTCGGTCACGATCCAGGCTGCGATCACACCAAGTGCGATCATGGCACCATATCCGTATACGGTGAGCGGTCCGATTGTAAAGAGTTCGTTTTTCACAGGCTTTTGTCTCCCTTCCATATTCTCAGAAGTTCCTGGTTTGCCCGGTCATTCAAAGCATTCCCGTCGCAGGCATCCGGATCACATTCTCCACAGACATCCATTCCCAGAATCTGCTGTTTATCCAGAAGGATTTCCACAAACTGACACAGTTCTTCCAGTGTCATATCTCCCTGGCTCCAGGTGGTCGAAGCATCATCCTTACAGAGAACGTCCTTGTCAACCGAGATGTACATCGGACAATCCATTTCCATCTTCTCAAAAAATGCTCTCTTTTCTTCTGGAGTCATTATGCGCAGTTTCTCTCTGGATAAATACTGTACCTTCTGTCGAAAGACTGGCTCCGTCTGGTCAAAGGCCTCCTGATCCGGTCCGATCAGGATCACCTCCTCAAGAAGAGGAAGCTCCTCAAGGGACGCTGCGATCCATCCTCCGCAGGAGAGCAGTCCTCCAAAGGCCGGCAGCTGCATATCCGTATGATTGTCAAATACAACCAGCCGGAATGGGATCTCCAGTTTCTCCAGCCAGATACGGCTCATATAGTGATAGTTCCCGGAATCAATGAAATGCATTCCCTCTGCTGAAAATTTTTTCAGTTTTTCTTTCAGAACCTTCGCTGCCTCTTCATCGCAGTAGCAGTTGCTTCCCGTAAGCTCCTGTACCTCCACCCAGGAGATGTTTTGTCTCTGTATTTCTCCGGTCCGCCAGAATTGCTGCTGTCTGTAAATTCCCGAAAAGTTCATGATGATAATGTCTTCTTTTTTTGTCATAGAGCCATCTTACCACGAAGAGAAATATCCCGCAACTTTATATGAAGGAATTTCCTTTTTATATAGAAGAATTTCCTTTATAAAATGAAAGAAAACCCTGGAAAAGATTCTGTGAATCCTCTCCGGGGCTTTCTCATTGTTTGTCGTTCAGGACGAATAAATCTCAGGCTTTGTCAACAGAACCGAACAGTTCCATTTTTTCTTTAACAGTAGCCTTGATTGCTTCGAATCCAGGAGCAAGAAGTTTACGTGGGTCATATCCTTTGCCCTGCTCATCCTTGCCTTCTTCGATGTATTTACGTGTAGCTGCAGCAAATGCAAGCTGGCACTCTGTATTTACGTTGATCTTGGATACTCCAAGGTCGATAGCTTTCTTGATCATATCAGCCGGGATACCTGTACCACCGTGAAGTACGAGCGGCATATCTCCTGTCAACTGCTGGATAGCGTCCAGAGTCTCAAAGCTCAGGCCTTTCCAGTTTGCCGGATATTTACCATGGATGTTACCGATACCTGCTGCAAGGAAGTCGATACCAAGATCAGCGATCATCTTGCATTCCTTAGGATCTGCACATTCACCCATACCTACAACACCGTCTTCTTCACCGCCGATGGAACCAACTTCTGCTTCCAGGGACATTCCGTGATCTGCAACGATCTTAACCAGTTCTTTTGTTTTTGCTACGTTCTCTTCGATCGGATAATGGGAACCGTCAAACATGATAGATGTAAATCCGGCTTCAACACATTTCAGGCATCCTTCATAACTGCCGTGATCAAGGTGAAGTGCAACCGGAACAGTGATGTTCAGTTCTTCCATCATTCCCTTAACCATACCAACAACAGTCTTGTATCCTGTCATGTACTTTCCTGCGCCTTCGGATACACCGAGGATAACCGGAGAGTTGAGTTCCTGTGCTGTAAGCAGGATTGCTTTTGTCCACTCAAGGTTGTTAATGTTGAACTGACCAACTGCATAGTGACCAGCTTTTGCTTTTTTCAACATTTCTGAAGCGTTTACTAACATGATAAATTCCTCCTAATCTTATCGGAAGTTGGTCTTACCACTTCCAATTTATACGTCTAGTTTACCAGATTCTGTACGATTCGTCCAGTCTATTTGGAGAATTTCCCATTTTGATCTGATATTTTTTGACGATTCTAGACTTCTGCTTAAGAACCTGTGCTTCTGTGATATTCTCGGGTGAGCTTTTGAAGTATTTCATCCGGATTGTCCAGGTCAGCCGAAACTTCCGGCTTTTTGCTAAATTTTGCCAGCTTCTCCTTGATATCCTGAAGAACCTCTTTTTCTACACCGAGTCTTCTTACCACGCTCTGATACTCTGCGGGGGTTCTGGTAACGCCGACTGCCAGGAGATAAGTCTCCAGTGCCTTCCGGCTTCTGCTGCCCTCATATGCCCTGTGGAAGCACTCGACGGCTTTTTCCATCTGAAACAGATAACTGTAGGCACAGCCCAGGTTATGATAAACGGATTCTGTAAATCCCTCTCTGACTTCCTCCATATTTTCTTCGTCCAGAAGCTTCTGATAGACCTGGATTGCCTGCACATACATATCATTCTGTACCAGAGCGTCACCCTTACATTTCGCTCTGAGAAGTGGGGATTCTTCTGCCAGCTTCTGAATCTGCAGGTTCAGACTTTTCATTTCTTCGTAGGTGAGATAATTAATTTCCTTGAACACAGGATACAGAAATTCTTCCAGGCTGAAATTCCTTGTAAACAGGGAACGAAGCTTTGCTGCCAGCTTCGGAAGATTCAGTTCTTCCTGAAGCCATCTGCACAGCTGTTCATTCAGAATACTCTCATCGACAAGATAAAGATTATGATAAAAATAATAGCAAAGTTCTTCCAGGGAATAGACATTTGTACTGATATTCTCGATATAATACGGAATCTTTGCTTTTTGTGTCTGACATAAAATATATCCGCTCATCTTATCCCCTCCTTACCATCTTGTGACTTCTGTCCATACTTTGCCGCTCGCCGGGAACATCTCACCAAAACCGAGATCTGTCACGGTGATCTCGCACTTTTTCTGTGAAATATACTGAAGCTTTACGTGCAGACGGGTGGTTTTGTTCGGACGCTTCGGAAGGCCCGGAAGGCGCATGCCAATTTTTTTCTTATCGCCCTCTCCCATCGGAGAAACGACAAAAATCAATTCATCCGTGCCGTCCAGGATCAGTTCGTACTCAGCCCTGCACTCATACCAGTTTCTTCCTGCTTCGATCAACGGATAATACGCCTGTGCACCCATAATACGCATATCCATTCCGACATTCTTTGTGACCAGTGCACTTCCCAGATAACGGTAATCTTTCAGTTTGTGCGTGAGAAAACGCTCTGCACCAGCCGCACAGGCACCTTTTGCAAAAAGATTGTTTCCATAAAATACCTTGCGCTTCTGGTAGCAGAGAAGTTTTACAGATTTCTGTGCCCACTCCTGGTCAAATCCCGTTCCGTCAATCTGAATGCTGGAATACAGTTCATTTCCAAGTGTATTTTTGGCAAAGGTATAAAAGTCTGCATCTCTCTGCTCATCATCTGTATCGTTCAGATCTGTCTCTATTGGATCTTCTAATTTTACCATCACTGGTTTCGCACCGGAACTCATGACCATCTTTCGAAAGGTTACATGATTGTTGTCAAAATTGTACCAGCCGACACTGCGGTTCCAGGTTTCAGCCTTTTGCCCCATGATATAATAATAGAAGCTTTCCTCATGATCCATGATGATAAAGCTGTTCTCTGGAATCTCCAGAAGCTTTCCTGCTTTCTGGAGGTTTTCGACCTGGATGTCATCCAGTGATTCCATTGCCACGGTCAAACAACGGATATTTCTGTTCACCTCTGCAACACCGGTGAGTTTAAGCATTCCTTCCAGAAAATATGCAAGGATCTCCCATGGCTGCTTTTCTTCTCCCGCCACCTGCACAGTATTCCGGCTTTGAGATATTCCACAGAGGTCTTCGATGAGAAAACCTCCTTTTTCTCTTGCAAAATATTCCGCTTCAATACCGATGCAATAATCCTTCTGTTCCACTCTTCTGCACAGACAGGTCGGCACTTCATACTGACTGCTTCCTACCTTTACCGGAAGCGAACGTGGTTCATCTGCATTTCGGTCATAATAGCAAAGCTGGGAGCTGTCATTTCTCAGGTCGATTCCGATAATTAAATCTCTCGTTTCGTTCATTTTCCGTCTTCCCTATCTATCGTAAACATTTCTTTTACATATTGTTCCTGGCGAAGATAATTCTTAAGCCCGTCCTTTACTTCCTGTTTCTTATCCAGCCTTCTGTCAGAAAGCATCTGATTGAGAAGCTGATACTTACTTCCTGCACTTCCCTCAATCTTCTTCATGTTAAGCACCCTCTCTGCAGTCGTTCTGGTGCTTTTTTCTCTGTCGATCTGGAAATAATAATGAAGATTCTCTCCATAAAACAAGGTAAAGGTCCTTCCGAAAATCCCCTCATAAATTTCTCTTAGAGGTTCACACTTATATTCCAGTTCTGTGCCAAGTCCCGTGTCCAGTGCATAAAACAGTGTCACTCTGGCTCCTGGATGTGCATGGCATTCCACAAAGGTCTTGTCATCCAGCTGATATGGACTCAGAAGCTCCGGAGAAAGTCTTCGGAAAAATCCGAATGTCAGGTTCTCCCTTGCACACTCTTCCAGAATGCTTTTCTCCATTCCCACATATTCCGGTTTCGGATCCTTTTCTTTGGAGATTTCCTGGAAAAGAGCCAGCCTGCACACCAGATTCAATGGCCAGTGGTTGGTGTAAGCGTATTCCAGTCTGCTTCTCACAAACGGACTCATGGTATATTCTTTGACAAAAACTCCATAAGAAATCTGGGTCAGATAGGCACCGATCAACCGTTCCTTACCCGACTGGCTTACATAGGATTCCAGTACAGCCTCACCTTCCTTGCGGTAGTCAGAAGTGAAGATCAGAAGCTCCAGAATTCTTTCTTCCAGATCATAGGTATCCATTTCAAAGCCCCGGGCATTTTTCCAGATGGAGAGCAGCTCCCCGATCGGTCCAAAGCGGTACAGCATCAAATAGTGCAGGATAACTTCGTCATATTTTCCCTCTCTGTAAACTTCTGATGCCAGTGCCAGAAGCTCATCATCCTCCGCCATATCACTTTTGAGGATCATTCTGCTGGTAAGCTTGAGAAGGCTGCTGATCTCAACACCCTCGTAACCATACTCTTCTACAAGGCTCATTGCCTGGCGGAACATTCTTCTGGAGATCAGCACTTCAAGGAGAACCTTGCGGTCTGCTTCCATATATTTCCGATAATCCAGTTTGTACAGATAACGGTCCAGATCTTCTCCATCTGCATGTGCCGCATAATAATCCAGAATCTGCTTTCTCAGAAAGCTCCTGTATTCCTCTGTACATCTCTCGGACTCTGCCAGCTGCTGGAAATACTCCAGGTTTTTCCCATTCAGTTCATGGCCTTCACAGTAATGCAGAAGAACACCGGCGTCTTCTATGCCGCATTTGAGGATTCCTTCCAGTGCATTACATTCATCCATCAGTTTCTTGATATTATAATGTACAGTGGATGCGTAACAGCGCTGCTTTTCATCACGGAACAGAAGCACCGCATCATCCGTATAAATTCTCGGATAGGCAACGCCTCTCACGCATGGATAGATTTCCTGTGCTGCGAACTGTCTGTGGCAGACGATCACCTCGCGGATCTTTGGATCATCACAGTAAAGTCGGCTGGTAAACAGTTTCTCTACAATCCGGTCTGCTGCCTCTCTTCCCACCGGCTCCAGAAGGAATTCCTGATAAAGCATTGCATAGTTCTCATCGATCTGTCCCTCTTCTGCCTTGCGTTTTGCAAAACGCTTCATGGTATCCTTATAGCTGTCGTAGGTCTGCGGATCTCTGTCCTTATACGTGACCACGCTGGCATAGACATAAGCCTTCCTTGCATCTCCCAGAGAATTGTCGTTATAGGCAAAATACATGAGAAGCGGCTTCGGAAGCTGTCTTCGATAGGAGATATCCATTGTTTCCATATAATATTCGTACAGTCTTGTGATTCTCAGACCTCTCTGCACGGCAAGAGAAAACCAGCGGAAATAAACCGGTTTGCGCGGATCTCCCTTCATGACATATTTGCAGATGGCCTCCAGCACATCATCGGATGGAAATTTATCATAGCCTGCGGCAAGTGCCTTATACAGACAGCCATAGAATTTCTTTTCGTAGCCTGACAGATACGCCAGCCGCATCACCAATTCTTCGGTCAGAAATCCCCTCCTGCCCGCATAATGGAATACCTGCATCCAGAACGGGGAAAGTCTGTGCAGATTGGAGATATCTCTGCTGATCCAGTTCCAGGCCTCCAGATAAAGAAGCGGACTGGTACAGCCCTTCTCATACAGTTCTTCCATCATAAAGAGTGCCATGGACGGAGAATTCTGATAGGTCGGATCCATCTGAAGCAGGATCCACAGCAGCTGGAAGCTGTCAGATCTCTGTCGGAAAAAATTCTGGATCTTCTGAAGAGCCTGTCCCTTGTCTCTGTAAAGTCCCACCATTGTGCACAGATAAAGGTAGATGCCGGCTTCTTCCAGTTCATCGCGTGTAAACTCCTTGCTCTGGCAGGACTTGAGAATTTCCTTGGCAAGACTCTGGTTGTCCTCCAGATAAGCAAGATACGCTTCAAACAAATGGTATTCCGGATATTCGTTTCCGGACTGATGAAGCTTCTCCAGTGCCTTATGTGCTTTGTCTGCCCAGGTTCTGAAGTCTGTTTTTTCCTCACGATAATCTATGTAATCACGGACCAGTGCTGCCCTGCGGCGCTTCTCTTCGATATTCAGGTCAACACGAATACGTGCGCCTCTGGAAGCGGTCACATGATAGACCAGCTCCTGATACGGACTTCTGACGATGATCTCACCAATCTGGTTGCCTTTTTGGATTTTGTCTGTATGTACTATGTAATTAATACGACAGCTGCTTCCGATAAATTCTTCCTGTGTGATCACATGGCGTTCCGGTTCCAGGAATTCTGCCGTAGACTCGATCTCCAGTCTGAGATATCCCCATCCGTTCTTGTGTATGTCAAAAGATTCCTGAATGGATTCCCTAAGTCCAAAGAATTCCGCTGAGGTTGTCTTAAGAGAAACGGAAACAGGTTCCTTTTCTCCGAGGCCGATCAGAAATTCTTCCAGGTTCTGGTAATTGGTGGCTGTCGCTGAAAGTCCGACGTACAGAGACTTCTGTTTGTTGTCCGCCTTCTCCATGACAGCTGCAAAGGATGGCTTTTTGAACAGTCGATAAGCTGTCTTAAAGTCTTCTTCGGCAATTTTTTTGAAGGTTTCTATGTCTTTGATCTCTTTGAGAAAATCCTGTTCTTCATTCTGCCTCGCCTCGATCGAGAACGGGATCTTGTATTCTCCTACATTTGAGGTGACACACAGCCATCCTGTGCATACCTCTCCCGGCTGCATTCCTGTTCCATCGGCTCCGTACGGAACACATACCATTGTTCCCGAAAAACGGCTGCTTCCCGGCACAAATCTGCGGTCCGAAGAAGTTATGTATCCCTTGATATTATCATTGTCTTCTGTTCCGAGATACAGTTCTCCCCGCATCGTCTTTCCTGCTTCCAGAGTGATGGACAGCTTATCCTTTGAAAAAAGCAGCTGTGGCTGGTCGTATTTGAATTTTCCGCTGAGTAATTGTTCAATCTGTTTTTTCAATATAGTTCACCTGATTTATCCCTAAAATTGTATTTTTGGCTCACATATTCAATATTATACACTACATCAGATTTTTACGCAAGAAAAGAGCTTTTTTATTTGGAAAAGTAAAAATGTCAACATTAAATTCGACATTTTTTCATGTTTTTATCGTTTTGCCGTTTTGCACAATACGCAGCCTGTTTTATTGTATATTTTCACTTTTAGGCAGCGCAATAGTAAGGCTGCCACTGCTGCCAGCCTCTCACGCTCCCTATTTCCGTTCTTATGCAAGCTGCTTTACCTCTTCCTCGAATAGTTCCCCTGCTGAATGATAGCCATGTATTTTGCGTGGGTATCCGTTTATCCAGTTCTCTATACTCTCTACCTCTTCCTCTGTCCTGTCGTCAAAATTTGTGCCTTTCGGTATCTTCCGGCGTATCATCTTATTTGTTACCTCATTCGTGCCACGTTCCCAGCTACTATAAGGGTGGCAGTAATATACCTTTGTCCGCTTTTCTCCCTCGTTGATAATAGAACGCTGTAAGCCCTCTGCATCTGCAAACTCGCTGCCGTTGTCTACTGTGATTGTCTTAAATACCCGTTTAAACATATCAGCGCCCCATTTTCTTTCTAATCTATCCAGTGCCGCTACTACTGCCTCGTCTGTATGGTCTGGCAGTTTAAATATAATCTCGTTTCTGGTTTTCCGCTCTGTCAGTACCAGCAACGTATTTTTTGACTTTCCCCGCTTACCTAAAACGCTGTCCATTTCCCAGTTGCCAAACTCTTCCCGTGTATCTATCTCTTTCGGGCGTTTGTCTATACTCTCTCCTGCTGCCGCCCTTTTCTGTTGCCTCTGTACTTTCTTATAATTTCTCTTCTTATTCTTCTTTACTGGCAAATTCTTATTAGACAGCTTAAGGAAAATACCCTTATCAATGTAGCTGTATAAGGTCGTTACGCATACTGTTACGGAAAATTCCCCCTCTTTCCCCTGTGCTTTCAATTCTCCCAGTACCGCAGCTGGGCTGTAATCTTCATTTACTATTTTATCCTCTATATAATTTGCGTATGCAATATCGTTTCCTATTTTAAGCTGTGTACCCCTTGCCTTTAAATTTTCCTCTGCTTTCATTTGTGCCTTGTTTGGGCTATAACTTAATGTTTCTGTATAGTCGCTATTTCTGTGCATATATTCCCCTCGCTTAAGCTCATTGTATATAGTGCTGCGGTGTACGCCCAGCTGTTCTGCTATCTCTATCACGCTATGCCCTGCTTTTTTCAATGCCTCAATACTTATACGGTCTGTCCATGTCAGCTGTCGGCTGCCTTTCTTATTCGCCATTTCTGCTACCTCTCTTTCGTTCCTGTTCTTTCCCCATATACGACGAAAAGCCGCAAACTCTTTTACAAGTCTGCGGCTTATGCCTTTACCTATTTACAACACTTTTTACAAGCGGTGTATTTCTTCTTTGCTTGGCTTAGCGGTATGCTCTTTGGGTTTTTCATTCCCGAACAGTTAGGCTTACTATGGTATTTTTTGTTGCTACGGTCTACATATACTGTAGTTTCTCCCGTATGCTGGCTTACGCTGGGCGTTGCGTCCTCGATTACGTCAAGCTCTATATTGCACCCGAACGTCTGTACCCCCCCCCAGAAATTTCCAGTACTTCTGCGGTGTAGCGGGCTTTCGGGTACTTTCTCGCTAAGTTCCCCGCCAGCTCTGCCGATAGATTGCCTATTACCTTATCGCCCCACTTTACGTATGCGGCAGGCTCTCCGTTGTATGTATACTTTTCTACTGTAATATCTTCACTGCCGGACATTCTGCTTAAAATATCCTGCCTGTTTTCTCCGTCCTCATTATTGAACGTCACGCCTACTACTTTCGTTCTGATTGTATCTAAAACTCTGCCACCAGATGCAGCGGCAGGCGCAGGCGTTCTGTTTTCGTTCTCTTTTCCTGCGCTTTTCTTTTTCAGTCCAAAATAGGCGCATACTGCCGCAACCACAATGCAGCCCACCCCGCCTGTTATATTTCCAGACGGCAGCGCCGTTAAACCGCTTACTGCAAATAATGCAGCCGCTGCCACTAAAATTACCTTTTTCTTTGTCATAGTAAGCCCTCGCTTTCGTATCTACTTCAATTCTAAAATTTCATCAGCAGAGGCGTTAAGCTCTCTGCATATTTTCGCAAACATTTCTATTGTCGGTGCGTGCGCCCCGTTCTCCCACCTGCTTATATCTTTCTGGTGGACTTGCAGGCGTTCCGCAAGTTCTGACTGTGAAACGCCCGCCGCTTTTCGTGCTTTCCTTATGTTCTCGCCTAAATTCATGCCTTACCTCTCTTTTTCCTTTGCTCTCAAAATGAAAGCAATAATCAGCTTTACCAGTCCTACTACTACTAAAAATACTCCTAATTTCAAAAGCATACTCTTTACTCGGCTGTGGGTTTGTGTTATATTTTTTATAGGCGGCGGGCTTATCGCCCGCCTGTCGGTTAGGGCTTTCGCCCTAACCTATGTGCTTACCGATTATGATAAGTATTATGCCTATGATTAAGTCTATCAATGCGTTGATTGTCAGGTCTCGCCATTCGATAGGCTTTTTCTTTTGTTTCTTTTTCTTACCCATTGTGCCGTTTCTCCTTTCCAGTGGCTTTGCCTCTTATTTGTTCTTATCTCCTTTCCATGATTTTATTATATACCAACTTTGGTATATTGTCAATTCTTTTATGCGGAAAATGCTATAAAATTGCAAAAAAATAGAGGGCAGACAGTGAACCGCCCACCCTCGAAAACTTAAGCTAATCTTGTGGCATAATCTAAGCTAATCCAGCCTGCGCCACTCTTCAAGCGTCCCCAGCCAACGCTTGCACCCTGTCCGGCTTTCACTTCCACAATGGTAAATACTCCCTTTCCTGTGGTTTCTCCCGTCTT
Source organism: Blautia sp. MSK17_66 (assembly GCF_020538025.1). Classification (NCBI taxonomy): domain Bacteria; kingdom Bacillati; phylum Bacillota; class Clostridia; order Lachnospirales; family Lachnospiraceae; genus Blautia; species Blautia sp. MSK17_66. The sequence continues at coordinate 58,476 of NZ_JAJBNQ010000013.1, read as the reverse complement.
TGCATAGTTCGTGCCTGCTCCTGTTCTGATATTAAGGTCTAAAATATCTACCTGTACGCTAAACGGAACGCCTGCGCTTGCCTGCTGCCCTGCTGCGGTATATACCGCTTTGCCGTTATCATCATATACAGTATAACCCGCCTTGCAAGCGCTCTTTGCATTTTCCAGCGACGTAAACGCCCCCAGCTGGCTTGCTGCGTCCGTCCAGCTCTTGCGCACTCTGTAATACTTTGTACCGTTTCCTGCTGCATATTTTTTATAGTATCCCTCGCCGTACTCTGCACGCTTTTTCTTTATTGTTTCGCTCTGGTCTGCTGGCTTTTCATATCCAGTAAGAACGGCATCAGATGCAGCACGCACGCTGCCCGCCTTTTTCAGTGCGTCCATTACTGCTGTGTATCCCTGCAATTCTTCCCATAAAAAGCCCAGCTGCATATTAAGGTCTGCAATGGATACGCCCGCCTGTTTTGCATGATTAAGCAACGCTTGCTTTCTGCTCCAATACGTCCACTGCGCCAGCCCATAGCCTGCACTGTCCTTTACAAAATTGCCATAGCTGCCATTATCCACCGCCGCTGTATATTCTGCGTCCGTCTTGCCCAGCTTATTGTTATAGGTGTTCTGTAAGTTGTTCGGCATAAGCCCGCTTTCAGCATACAGATTACCCATAATACCAGCCACGGCATAAGCATTTAAGCCCTTTCCTGTAAGAAAATTCCAGATTGTTTTTTCATTGCCGCCCTGCGGTGTTTCTGCCTGTCCGCTGATTTTACGCTTAAACTCGTCCCATGTGTGGGCGCTGGTGTTATATACATACGGGTTAGGGCAAATCTTGCCCGTTACGTCGTAATGCCTGATTACATGAGATGCAGGCACGCCGTATTTATTCATAAGGTAACGGGTAAGCTCTGCCGCTGCCTCTACTGTTGCGTCCTCAAAATACCAGTCTTTATCTGTTGCGCCCATGCTCTTTGTGTTTTTCTTCCTTACGCACATTTCAATACCGATACTATTAGCGTTTCGGCACTCTGCGTGCTTATAGCTCGACGCTCCGCAATGCCACGCTATATTAGCGTCCTCTACGCACTGCCATACCTCGCCGTTAAATCCTACAAAGTAATGCGCCGACGCATTTCTATTGCCGCCGCCATAATATCGGCAGTTGTCCTCTGCGCCGCCCAGTGCGCCTACATAATGAATAACAATATACTTAATTCTGGAAACGCTGCCCTTATTGAAATTGTACTTACTTATCTTTCTGTTAATGTTCATATTTCCTGCCTTTCCGCATACAAAATAAGCGCCTGCGGTGTCCCGCAAGCGCTCTTTGCTGCTATGTCCTTATTATTCTTATCTTTCCTGTGTCCTGTGTTCCTCTACGTTGCCTGTGGTGCTGTCCCCGTCCAGTTCGTCTGTGTCCGGCAGTTCGTCCGTATACTTCGCCAGAAACTCCCGCACCTTTTCCCATACCTTTTTTACGGGCAGCCCGCATAATGCCATATTCTTAAAAATACTCACTACCTCATAGGCAATGTAAAGCAATGCGAAAAATTCAGCCACGCCCACGGTGTCAAGCCCTAAATATGTACGTGCCTGCTCCGGTATAAATCCGATTAAGTTAATCTTAATCAGTACGTCGATTGCCAGCATGAATACCAGAGAAATAAGCATACCTACTTTTCTGATAGCCCCGTCAATGCCTGCGCAGCTGTTAAATTTCTTCTCTTTGATTGCACGCAGCACGCCAAAAACCGTGTCGCACACAATCGCCAATACTACCAGCTGGATAATTTTGTTATGTGCCGCCGCCTCAATAAATTCTGTAATAGTCATGTTCATAAATCCTGCCTTTCTCTTAATTGCAAATCTTTTGCCCGCTCTTTCAGCTCTTCGCCGTTGTAGCCCGCTGTCTGCTCCCAGCTTTCCAGAGTGGCTATTAAATCAGCAATAAGCCTGCTTTGCTTTTCTATGGTTTCCTGTTGTTCTTGTACTACCCTTAGTAAATTGCTACTCATGTACTCGCTCCTGCATTCTGCCGCTTAAGCAGCCTTTTCTATGGCTGCCTCTGCCAGCGTTTCTATTTTCTTTCGTAGGTTGTAGCTGTCGGCGTGTCCTGCGTGTCCCGTCCAGCTCTGTATACTCTTTTGTAACTGCTCTTTTGTGATTTTCCCGCTCTCGCACTTCTTGATAGTACGCTTTATGCGCTTTATGCTGTCCTTTCGTACTTTCCTGTGCGTTGCCCTGTGTTTGTAGCCTACAAAGTCTATACCGTTCTTTGCTGCCAGTATGGTAGTTTTCGGGTTAAACTCTAACCTAAGCTCTTCCCGTAAGAATTGCTCTATCCGTGCAAGCCAGCTGCGCAGCTGTTCCTTGTCTGGGCTTAATATTACAAAGTCGTCCATATAGCGTATGTACGCCTCTACGCCCAGCTCATGCTTAATAAACTGGTCTAAGCCGTTCTCGTCTTTGGTAATGTGTACGTAGGTTATCTGCGCTGCCCTGCGCCATACGCCGCCGTCAGCGGTCTTTACTTCCTTTTTTTCGTCGTGCTTGGTTATTAAGTTACCCTCTACCAGCAAACGGCTGTTATTGTCCGTAATCGGCGCAAGCAGGCTAAAAGTTCCTACGTCAAAATACTTTGTATGCCATAGCAGGCTTGCCAGCTCGTCTATAGCTCCCAGTGGCTGTACTGTCTTGTCGAATACTCTAAGCTCCATACCGTCACACTCCTAAAAATTCCTTGCTGTAGAATATGGATACTTCCAGAGAATTTACGCCGCTGGCTGCATCATACCTAAACATATTGTCGCCTATGGCAAGCTGCATAAATGTACTGTCTACATCAATGTAGCGGAAATAGTCGGTTTCTACGCCGTCCCTTATCAGCTTAGCGCCCTTGCTGCCGTACTTCGTGTTAATCTCTATCACGTCGCCCGTTTTCATAGTGGCGTTAATCTGTATAAATTCCTCGGTATCCACATTAAGCAGTATCGGGTTTGAAACTGTCCCCAGTGCTGTAAACCTTATCCTCATTCCTGTTGATACGTCGCCCTCGTTGTAGCAGTCCACTATTACGCTTTCCGCTCGGTATCCGTATATCATGCTCTTTGTGCTGTCCTTTTCGATAACGCAAGGGAAATGCCACGCAGCCACCCAGCTTGCTATATCCTCTTTTGTTTCTTCCTCTTCCCGCCAGAACGGGTTAAGGCACTCTATTTGTAAATCAAACTCATAAAGTACCTCTTTCTTTAGTATCTTAGGCTCTCCATACGCCCTGCAATCAATCACACGCTTAAAGCCGCCGTACTCATACACCAGCGTAGCGCTAAGCTCTGGGTTAAATATCTTAAGCATACGGCGGCGCAGTTCCAATGCCTGCGCCTTGTCCCGTGTGTTGATATGTCCCACTACGTCTATGTCCCTCGCCTCGATACGCTGCCCTACGTAGGTGTCGCCGTGCTGTCCCATACTGTTTGTGCTGTAAATGACGCTCGTAACGCCGGAAATGCCCTCTACGTCTTTACTTATATTGCAATGGTATACGCTGTCTACTCCCAGCTCTAACCGCTCGCCCCTTGAATTTATGTAAGTCAGTTTTTCATTTTCCATGTGTTACACCGTCCTTGCTATCATTCTGAACTGTCGGGCTGCCTCTTTCTGCTGTTTTGCATAGTCCGTGGTATTCGCATAAATATACTGATTGACAACTACGCCGCCTGCTGCACTGCCGCCGCCTCTCGGCTTTGGCTTTTGGTCGTCGTTATCATACTTAAATTCATTGCCTACATTTACCTTTGCGTCTACGTCAAACTCCTGCGGTACGCTGTCCTCAATCATTTTCTTAACGCCGCCGATTTCATTAGAAAAGCCAACGCCGATACCCTGCGCCAGATATACGCCGATTTCGTCACGCATCAGCTTAGACGGGCTGGCAATTCCAAATAAATCCTTAAGGAAGTCGGTAACATTGCCTACCCAGCCGCTTATTTTGTCTTTTATCCACCTCGTAGCGCCGCTTATGCCGTTCCAGATGCCCTCTACCATGTTTTTACCGAACCCAGCAAACGTACTGCCAATATTCTTAAATACGTCTGTTATTCCAGTAATTACATTTTTCATGCCCTCTACGGCTTTGTTCTTTACTTCTGTACCCCATGTAGCCACTTTGGTAATTGCACCAGAAATGCTGTTATAAATCTTTTGCGGTATTTCCTTAACAATCGTAACAACGCCTGTTACCATGGCGTTCATTACCTCTTTGGCTTTCGTAAGCATATTGTTACCCCACGTAGCCACTTTGGTAACTGCCCCTACTATACTGTTCCAGATTTTCTGCGGCAGTTCCTTAACAATCGTAATAACGCCTGTTACCATGGCGTTCATTACCTCTTTGGCTTTCGTAAGCATATTGTTGCCCCACGTAGCCACTCTGGTAACTGCCCCTACTATACTGTTCCAGATTTTCTGCGGCAGTTCCTTAACAATCGTAATAACGCCTGTTACCATGGCGTTCATTACCTCTTTGGCTTTCGTAAGCATATTGTTACCCCACGTAGCCACTCTGGTTACTGCGCTTACTATACTGTTCCAGATTTTAGCAGGCGTTTCTTTCACAATCGTTACAATGTTCGTAAGCATTGTGTTCATTACTTCTTTGGCTTTGGTCTGCATATTTGCGCCCCACGTAGCCACTCTGGTTACTGCGCTTACTATACTGTTCCAGATTTTCTGCGGCAGCTCCTTAACAATATCTATAACTTTCGTTACAAAACCTGTTATAACTGTGCCGCCTTTTTCCTGCATATTTGCGCCCCACTCTGCTATTTTCTCAACGCCCGCAGCGATTGCCTGCGGTATCAGAGTAGGTAGCTCTTTTATTTTATTTATGATTGTCGTTACCAGCTTGCCTGCCGCCGTCAAAATCTTAGGCAGCCCCGTAATCAGTCCTGTTACAATGGCTGCTATAATCTGCGGTATGGCTGCGATTAAAAGCGGTATTGCATCTATGATGCCGTCAATCAATGCAACTATAATATCGCCCGCACTTTCAATAATAAGCGGTATGCCCTCAACCAGTGCATTTATGATAGCCGTTATGATTTCCGGCAGTGCCTCAATCAGTACAGGCAGCGCTGCTACCAGCCCCTGTGCCAGCCCCGTAAGCAGCTGTAATGCTGCTGTAATCAGCAACGGTATATTTTCTATCAGCATGGTTACAATGTTCGTAACCACCGTTACGATTGTTGGCAGCAATGTAGGTAACGCTTGTGCGATACCTTGCGCCAATTCCGTAATAATCTGTACGCCTGCCTCTAAAAGCTGCGGTAATATAGTAAGCAGCGTATCTATGATTGTCGGTATAATCTGCCCGATTATGCTTATCATTTCCGGCAGCATTCCAACCAGCGTATTAAGCAAGTCCTGTACGCCGCTCATTAAAGGCGGTAATAACTCCTGTATAACCTGTGGTATATACGTTGCAAGCTGCTCTACGATTTCTCCCAGTCCGCTTACCAGCCTCGGCACTGTTTCTATTACCCTCGGTGCTATATTCCCTACCACTGTTACAATACTGTCTACCAGATTGCTTGTAAGCTGTGAGAAATTCGCCTCGCTGTCTGCCATTCCAGCTACCCAGTTGTCCCATGCTGAACTCATAGAACTAACCGAACCCTCTATTGTTGTACTTGCCTCTTTTGCCGTTGTCCCTGTTATGCCCATTTCCGTCTGTACGACGTGAATAGCGTCTACAACGTCTGAATATGATGAAATATCATACTTAATGCCGGATAGCTTGCTTGCATCATCAAGTAGTCTCTGCATTTCCTCTTTTGTACCGCCATATCCCAGTTTTAAGTTATCCAGCATGGTATAATTCTGCTTTGCAAAACCGTTATAGGCGTTCTGTATAAGCGATATATCAGTACCCATTTTATTTGCATTGTCTGACATATCCGTAATTGCCACGTTTGCCTTTTCTGCTGCCGCTGCCGTGTCATTATTCATACTGGCAAGCAGCGACGCTGAAAAGCTGGTAACTGTTTCCATGTACTCATTTGCAGACATTCCGGCTGTTTTATATGCGTCGTTTGCATAACCAACAACCGTATCAGACGACGTTTTGAAAAGAGTTTCTACACCGCCTACAAGCTGTTCCTGTGCTGCGTATCCCTCTATCGCTTTTGTTGTAAGCGCTCCTATGGCTGTTGCCGCTCCCGCAACTGCTGCCGCCGTCGCCGCTGCTGCTGCTTTAAGCGCTGTACCCATTCCGCTTAGCACGCTTGTAAATCCAGAAAATTTTCCCTTTGCGTCGTCTGCCTGTTCCCCGCTGTCTTTTATTTCCTTTCCCATTTCGTCAGCGGCTTTTTCTGCTTTTTCCATTTCGTCAGTCGTTTTGCCTAATTCCTGCTCTGTCTTTACAAGCGCTGCTTTCTGGTAATTTAACTGGGTTTCAAGTTTTTTACTTTCTTCGCTATTGTCTCCTGTTGCCTTGCGACATTTTTCTAAAGCCGCCTCGGTTTCTTTTACCTTTTTTGCCTGCTCGTCGTATGTTTTCTGTAGTACCGCCTGCTTTGCTTTCAGCGCATCTACGCTGCTTGCATTGTCCTTATATTCAGCCGTTACAAGTTTCATTTCAGAATTAAGCACTTTAAGGGTGCTGTTAATTTCCTTGCAGGCTGCTTTATACTCTGCCTCTCCGTCAAAACTTAACCTTGTTTTGACGTTCTGCGTCTTATCTGCCATAATTAAAAGCCCCCTAACGCTATGTCTATATCGTCCATGTTTTCTGTAGCTGCTGGTGTTCCCGCCTGTTCCTGTCGGAAAATGTGCGGGTTATATTCCTTGTGATATTTAAACAGTGTCGTTATCTGGTATGGTGTTTTTCTCCATGCCTCACGTTCCCTGTATCTCAAAAGCACTACTGCAATATACAAAAGCCGTGCAGTATCTAATTTTCCTGCACGGCTGCCCTGTTTCCCTCTTCTGTTGTTTCTTCTCCGTCGTTTTCGTTCTCTGTGTCGCTGTTGTCTCCCGCAGTTCCTCTGTAGAACGATTTAAAAATAGCATTCTGTACTTCCTGCAAATTTCCTGCGTGTATCAGTCTGCCTACCCTCTTCTCTTCAAGCAGCTGGGCGTTTTCGTCCTCTGCTAAAAGTGCCTCGTTAATAAGCAGCGTAAGTAACCACCTTGTATCTTTAAAAAGGTTTGGGTTATCTTTATTGAATACCTCACTTAATTTGTCGTAGCCCCCAAACTTTTCCTGTACTTCGTCTAATGCGTTCAGCGAAAAAAGTAAACCATATTCTTTGCCGTTCAGCTCTACGGGAAAAGCCCCGCTCTTTAATGCTCCCATGATATAAAATTAAGGCGCAGCCCATGCTACGCCTCTCTCCTTTCCTGTTTTATACACTTTCCATTGCTGCTGCCTTTTCCGGCACTGCTGTAAACCACGTTTTAGCCGCTGCGCTTTCCTCTGTTCCCACAAAGTCTGCTTTCCACAAGTTATCTTTCTTTCTTGTTGTAAAAGATGCCATAGCCTCTCTGGTATGCGTCCTCTACTATCAATGCCTCTGCTGCCATTCTCTGCCTCTCTTCCTTTCGGCGGCGCTCTCTGTCTTTCCATGTGTGCCGCTCTCCTGTTCTGGCGTTTGGTTTTACCGTGCGGGCTGCTTTTCGCATTAAAAAGCAGCTGAAAACCTGTTGACTGTCCACATACTTTCTGGCTGGTATGACCGCCGCTATTTTTCCACGGTATACAGATTGCAGCTATTAGCCTGCTGCCCTCTGCCGCAGGCTCGCCATGCCTGCTACACAATGTGCCGTGTGGGATTTGAACCCACGACTTGCCGCTTATGAGGCGGCTGCTCTAACCGCTGAACTAACGGCACTCGTGGCGGCTGCTGCCGCCTACTCATTAAATAAAAAGCCTTTTTCTATTAAAAACCTTATCCAATCGCAGCCCGTTACGTCGTCCCGCTCAATGAATTTGTAAAAGCTCTCTGCGTCCTCTATTCCGTATTTCTTCAAAATGTTTCTTGCGTTCTTTGCTGCTGGCGTAGTAAAAACATTCTCTGCGTAAAATGTAGCCTCTATAGTCCCGTAGCTGTTCTTTCCTGCTGGTGTTCTCATTTCCACTACGACTACATTCTTTTTGCTTTTTCTTCCTACGCCCTTTCTTATTACTACTGCCTCACTGAATAACCAGCCATTCCAGCCTCTACGCATAGGTGCAAACTGTGTGCGTGGCACTTCTACTAAGTCGCCTGCCTGCAATTTATTAAAATCTACTTTTTTCATGTGTCTTACCTCTCTTTTGTTATTCTTGTTTATAACGCCTGCTGCCCTGCTGCCGCCGTGTAGGTTTTCAGTGTGGCGTTGCAGCGTTTGAACTCCCTATAAATTGTGTCCCTATGCGTTCCCAGTGCCTCTGCAATATCACTTACACTGCTGCCCTGCTTACTCATAGCCTCTATGGTCTGCCTGTCCTCGTAATGCAGACGCTTGTACTTTCGTTTCGCCATGTTCTATGCTCCTTTCCGTCCTCATTTGCTTTTATGGTAAAAAAATAAGCGTGTCAGAGTTTTTACGCTCTGCACGCTCTTCTTTTCTGCTGTTTCCTATAAAAAAAGAAAATCGGCAGAGGCTTTATAACCTCTTGTCGATTTTCATTCTAAAACTTATCTTTTATTTGGAAAAGCACGAAGAGCCTGTCTCAGACATAAGCTATAAGGAACGCCCCTTTCGAGGTGGATATTTGAAAACCTTTTCAAAACCCCTGACGTCCGCTCAGGAAAAAATATATCTTCGCCGTTATCAGGAGGGGGATCCGGAAGCAAAACGTATTCTGATCGAACGAAACCTCCGCCTGGTCGCCCATGTTGCAAAGAAATACCAGAATTCCGGAGAAGATCTGGAGGATCTAATCTCCGTCGGAACTATCGGTCTTATCAAAGCCATCAACACCTTTGACCACACACGCTGTGCAAGGCTTTCTACCTATGCTGCACGCTGTATAGACAACGAACTTCTGATGATGTTCCGGGCAAAAAAGAAATATTCCAGGGAGATTTCCCTGTACGAACCAATCGGAACGGACAAAGAAGGAAACGAGATCAGCCTTCTGGATATTGTTGAAAGTCCTCCTGTAGATATCGTGGAACAGTATTCTGTGCGGGAAGACATCCGCTTTCTGCTCTGTGCCCTGAAAGATACCCTTTCCCAGAAGGAATATCAGGTCATCTGTCTTCGCTATGGTCTTTTCGGGATTGAACAGCAGACGCAAAAAGAAGTTGCAGCACAGCTTCATATCAGCCGGTCTTATGTTTCCCGGATTGAAAAAAATGCCCTCCAAAAACTTCGGGAACTGTTTGAACAGTAAAAAAAACAGGACACTGACCATTTGTCAATGTCCTGCCTCCTTTTATTCTTCTGATCTTCTCAAAAGATCATATTGTTCAATCTCTGTGCCGAGATCAACCGCAAGTTTCTGCTGTGGATGCGGTGCACTCTCAACTGAATTTCCATCTTCATCATAGATTGCCTTTACAACGGCTTCGATATTTCTGCCATCCGGCTTCATGATCTCAACAGTCTCACCTACAGTAAATTTATTTCTCTGGGTGATGTGAGCAAATCCATTCTCATCAACTTTCTCTGCATATCCCAGATAAGTATATTCCTTAACATAGGTATTATTATCATAGATCTGCGTGTTCTCGTCCGGTTTGCCATAGAAGAAACCTGTCGTAAACTGGCGATAGGTGCAGTTGGAAATCTGTTCCTGATACCAGGACATGTTTGCCCTGTACTTCTCCGGTGATTCCAGATAGTCATCGATCGCCTTGCGGTAGGTTCTTGCAACCGTTGCCACATAGAGAGCAGTTTTCATACGGCCCTCGATCTTGAGGCTGTCAATCCCGCAGTTAAGGACATCGTCCATATGCTCAACCATGCACAGATCCTTGGAGTTAAAGATATAAGTTCCTCTCTCATTCTCAAAAACCGGCATATATTCGCCCGGACGCTTCTCCTCGACGATGGAATACTTCCAGCGGCACGGATGTGTACAGGCTCCCTGATTTGCATCTCTTCCTACCAGATAATTGCTGAGCAGGCAGCGGCCGGAATAAGAAATACACATCGCACCATGTACAAATGTTTCAATCTCCATATCCTCCGGAATGTTGGCACGGATCTCCCGGATTTCCTTAAGAGAAAGCTCACGCGCAGTTACGACGCGCTTCGCTCCCAGTCGATACCAGAATTTATAGGTTTCATAGTTTGTATTATTTGCCTGTGTACTGATATGACACTCAATCTCAGGACAGATTTCCTGTGCATAGGTAAAAATTCCCGGATCTGCGATGATCAGTGCATCCGGCTTTAATTCCCTGAGTTCCTGAAGATATTCTCTGACACCCGGAAGATCTCCGTTGTGTGCAAGAATATTCACTGTGACATACACTTTCACCCCATGCTCGTGAGCAAAAGCGATTCCCTCTGCCATATCTTCGTGGGAAAAATTCTTAGCCTTGGCACGAAGTCCGAAGGCTTCCCCGCCGATATATACTGCATCCGCGCCAAAAACAACCGCGATCTTGAGGACTTCCAGGCTGCTGGCCGGCACTAATAATTCAATTTTTCTCATAATTTCCTCTTTTTACACTAAGTGAAATTCCGTCTCCCAGCGGCACAATGCTGGTAAGAAGCTGTGGATGATGTTTCAATTCATAGAGGTATTCCCGCATCCTTTTGTAGATCGTGCGATTTCTGCGTTCTACAAGATAGTGTGATTCGATCAGTTCTCCTTCCTGAAGCACATTATCTGACAGAAGAATTCCTCCCGGTGCAAGCAGACGTACCACCTCGGGAAGCCAGTGAATATACTGCCCCTTGGCCGCATCCATAAAGATCATATCATATCTTCCGGAGAGTGTCGGAAGAATCTCTCCCGCGTCTCCTGTAAGAAAGGTGATCCTGTCTTCCTTTCCTGCCCTGCGAAAGTTCTCTCTGGCGATTGGGATTCTCTTTTCATAATTCTCAATCGTTGTGATGTGCATATCCGGCTGTCCGTATTCGCACATAAGAAGCGTGGAGAAGCCCACAGCTGTCCCCACCTCCAGAACCTGAAGCGGCCTTTTGACTGCCAGAAGTACTTTCATAAAGCTCTGCATTTCCCTGCGTATGATTGGAACTTCATTCTCCAGTGCATGCCTCTCCAGTTCTTCAAGAAAAGGCGTGTTGCCTGTATCCAGAGAATTGATGTATGTTCGCATTCTCTCTTCTACGATCACGAAGCGGCTCCTTCCTGCTCTGCATCTCCTGCAAGGATACCCATGATTCGGTTCGGTGTATACGCGGTACTTAAGAGATAGGTTCCCGGTCTCATTTTGCCGCTGTAGTTGGATAATTTTTCCTGAACTACGAATACCAGTGCATCATCGATGAGGCCTTTGCTCTTGAGCGTTCTGGCAATGTCATAACTGGTCGCATCCTCCTTGATGACAACCGTCACTTCCTGTCCCTCTCCCGGACTCATCGCATGCTGATTAAAAATGTCATAACCGAACTGATATGTGACCTTACCGATCCAGATGATCAGAACTGCCACGCAGACATACAGTGCGATCTTAAAAAATCCTCCTGCCACTGCTACGCCGGCCGCCCCCATCCGGTCCCTCGTGTCTCCCATATAGGTTCTCCTTTCTTAGATCCGGGGAATATTCATCTCCACACCATCTGTCAGTGTTCTGCATATTTTCTGCATCATCCTGCACAGGGCAAGCTCTGCGTCCAGATAGGCATTCACCTCCGGAAAGCTGCGGAGTTCTTCAGATTCTCTGGACAACTGTTCTGCTTTTGCCAGAACGTCTTTCTGCCCTTCTTCATTCTGAAGTCTGAAGTTCTCAGCGCGAAAACGCTGCACCCTCTCTGCCAGCTCCGGATTTTTGTTCAGAACTTCTTCCTGTTTCTTAAAATCTTTATAGATCTGGCACTTCTGGATTGAATTCAGAAGTGCATGAATATTCCTGTTTACTGTTTCCATTTGTATGTTTTATGCCTCCATGATGATCGGAAGAATCATCGGGCTTCTCTTGGTACGTTTCCAGAGGAACTCGCTGAGTGCATCCTTAACTACGTTTTTGATCTTTCCCCAGTCTGTGATATTTCTGTCCAGACAGGAATCAAGTGCGGATTCTACAACTTCTTTAGCGTGCTCCATAAGATCCTCGGATTCTCTTACATAGACAAATCCCCGGGATACGATATCCGGTCCTGCAAGAACCACATTGCTGTGGCGTTCCAGTGTCATGACGACGATCATGATTCCATCCTCTGCCAGATGCTGGCGGTCACGGAGTACGATATTTCCAACATCACCGACTCCCAGTCCATCTACAAGGATTGCTCCTGTCTGTACGGAACCTGTCACTTCCGCGCTGTACTCATCCACTTCCAGAACGTTTCCGGATGCCAGGATAAAGATATTCTCCTTCGGGATTCCAAGATCCTCCGCAACGTGCTTCTGGGCTGTCAGATGACGGTACTCGCCATGTACCGGGATTGCATATCTCGGTTTGACAAGTGAATAAATAAGCTTGATTTCTTCCTGGCAGGCATGTCCTGATACATGGACATCCTGGAAGATAACCTTCGCACCTTTCATGGAAAGTTCATTGATAACCTTGGATACAGCCTTCTCATTTCCCGGAATCGGGTTGGAGCTGAAAATAATCGTATCGTTTGGTTTGATCGTGATCTTCTTGTGGATGTTGGCTGCCATACGGGAAAGAGCCGCCATGGACTCACCCTGGCTTCCTGTTGTGATCAGAACCACCTTATCATCCGGATAATTCTTGACCTGATCGATCTCGATCAGAGTGTTTTCCGGAATACGCAGATACCCCAGTTCAGACGCTACGGAAATAATATTGACCATACTGCGTCCCTCCACTGCTACCTTTCTTCCGAAACGATATGCAGTATTGATGATCTGCTGTACACGGTCTACATTGGATGCAAAGGTCGCAATAATGATCCTCGTTGTCCTGTGCTCGTTAAACAGACTGTCAAACACCTTTCCGACTGTTCGTTCGGACATGGTAAATCCCGGACGTTCTGCGTTGGTACTGTCGCACATCAGGGCAAGGACACCCTTCTTTCCAATCTCGGCAAAACGCTGCAGATCGATCGCGTCTCCGAATACCGGTGTATAATCCACCTTAAAGTCACCTGTGTGTACTACGATTCCCGCCGGAGAATAGATTGCCAGGGCAGACGCATCCTGGATACTGTGGTTTGTCTTGATAAATTCGACTGCAAAATCGCCAAGGTTGATCACCTGGCCATGCTTTACTTCTTTTAACTTGGTGGAACGCACCAGGTTATGCTCTTTAAGCTTGTTTGTGATAAGTCCCAGTGTCAGCTTTGTAGAATAGATCGGCACGTTGACTTCCTTCAATACATAAGGAAGAGCACCGATGTGATCCTCATGTCCGTGCGTGATTACAAAGCCTTTGACCTTGGAAATATTTTCTTTGAGGTAAGTCACATCCGGAATGACAAGGTCGATTCCCAGCATGTCATCCTCTGGGAAAGAAAGTCCACAGTCCACAACAACAATGCTGTCGCCGTATTCAAAGGCTGTGATGTTCATTCCGATCTGTTCCAGTCCGCCCAGCGGAATGATCTTGAGTCTGGCTGCACCTTTACGTCCACGTTTGCCGGTGCTTCTGCTCTGCGGTTTATTCTGCTGTTTGTTCTGCGGTTTCGCCGGTGCTTTAAGAGCAGCTTTTGCCGGTGTTTTGGATGAGCCGTTCTTGAAATTCGCTCTGCTGTTCCGCTCTGTTCTCTCTGTCTTGTCGTTTCTGTCCGCTTTTTCGCTTCGCTCAGTGTATCTGTTATTCTTCTGTGATTTATTGTAACGATAACTGTTTTTTCTGTTTGACGGTCTCTTGTTATCGTTCGGTCTTTTGTCATAACTGCTGTATCTTCGTTGTGTTTCTTTTGCTTCAGCTGTATTTTCAGTTATATTATGTTCATTCTTCAATCAAGCACCTCCAAATTATTCTGTGCGTTTTGTGCACACTAATCAGGAATACCGGCGGCATTCCTTCCAACTATGCAGACTGTATTTGGTTCTGCGTAACTGCTCACTATCCCGGCAGTTATGATCTGCCTGCTTACATTTCAAGGTCTACGTCATCAAGCATCTGCTCAAAAACCTTGTAAACTGCCTGCAATTCCTCGTCATCCTCTACCATCTCATAGCAGGCCTCCGGCTCTTCACCTTCGGAAACATCCTTGAGGATATATGCAACCGCTTCCTCATCCAGGGAATCCGATACCAGAAGGTAAGATACTCCTCCTATCATAGTCTGCTCTTCAATGTAGAATTCTTCTACTGTTCCGTCCGGAGACTGAAATTTAATTTTTTCCATTTTATCACCCTTATTTTGTCAGAGAATCAAGATATCCCTGTAAAATAAAAACTGCTGCAAGTCCATCCAGATACTGCTTACGGTTCTCTCTGCGCACACCCGCCTCCATAAGGGTGCGGTCTGCCTCAACGGTTGTCAGTCTTTCGTCCCACATAACAACCTCAAGCCCTGTACGCCTCTTCAGCATCTCACCAAACTCCAGCGCTTTCTCTGCACGTTCCCCTACAGTATTGTTCATATTCTTCGGATAACCGACCACGATCCGCTCTACATCATATTCCTTCGTCAGAGCTTCTATACTCGCAAGGGTCTGTCGCAGCTTGTTTTCCTGTTTTCTCCAGATCGTATCCAGTCTTTGGGCAGTCAGTCCCAAAGGGTCACTGACTGCCACGCCAACTGTCTTAGATCCATAATCAAGTCCAAGAATCCTCATGATCAACGTTCCCAGGATTTGTTCTTAATATACTCGTTTAACAGTTCCTCTACCAGTTCATCTCTCTCAACTTTCATGATCATGCTTCTGGCACCCTTATGGCTGGTGATGTAAGTTGGATCTCCGGACATAATATAACCTACGATCTGATTGACCGGATTATATCCTTTCTCGTCCATTGCGGTGTACACCAGGTCCAGGACTTCCTTTACTTCCAGTTCCTGTTCTGGTTTTGTTCTGAAATATTGTGTATTTCCTAAATTGTTTTCTGTCATTTTCTCTCACGTCCTTAATAAGATTTCTTCTTTATTCTAATATAATTCTTCACAAATTGCAAGAAGCACATGTTCATCTGCAAAATCAACCGCTTTTGCTCTGACAAGATCATTGACTTTGTGGTCTTTCGTCTTCTCGATCACAGCACGTACATACTCTTTGCTGTGTGCCATGAAATATGTCTTTCCGTTAATTTCTACTTCTTCCTCAAGAAGCAGCTCCAGCGTCTTTCCAATCATGGATGTCTCATATTCTTTTGCACGAATTTCATGAAGAGCGATCATCTTTTCACTCCGGATGGATTTGACAGCCTCGGTAAGCTGTCCCTCCATAACCGCCGCCTTTGTCCCCTGTCTTCTGGAATATTTAAAAATATGTGTCTCATAGAAGTGGATATTTTTTACAAATTCATAAGACTCCTCAAAATCTTCTTCTGTCTCCATCGGGAACCCTACGATCACATCCGTTGTCAGGGCAGGGGAAGGATAAAACTTACGGATAAGCTCACATTTCTCTGCATATTCTGCCGCACTGTATCTGCGGTTCATATTTCTGAGTGTCTTATCGCATCCACTCTGCAGGGAAAGATGGAAATGCGGGCAGACCTTCGGAAGTGATGAGATTCCTTCCATAAATTCCTCTGTAATAATACGCGGCTCTAAAGAACCCAGACGGATTCTCTGGATACCCTCCACCTCATGCACGGCCTGGATCAGTGACAGAAGACTCTCCCTTTCTTCCTCTTTAAAATCCACACCATAGGAGCTTAAATGAATTCCGGTCAGAACCACTTCCTTATAGCCTCTTGCTGCAAGTGCCCGTACCTCGTCCAGCACTTCAGCAATCTTTCTGCTGCGAACACGGCCTCTCGCATAAGGGATGATGCAATACGTACAGAACTGGTTGCATCCGTCCTGCACCTTGATATAGGCCCGTACATGTTCTGCCGTATAGCCTATGGAAAGATCCTCGTATTCTTTTGTCTTGTTGATCTCGATCACTTTTACTTTCTTGGTGTGTTCTTTTTCATATTCTTCCAGTGCTTCTACGATCTGCTTTTTCTGATTGTTTCCAAGGATCAGATCCACCGCACTGTCCTCTTCCAGCTTCTGTGTATCTGTCTGGACATAACATCCTGTCGCCACAACAATGGCGTTCGGATTCATTTTCTTTGCCTTATGGAGCATCTGTCTGGATTTACGGTCTGCGATATTGGTGACTGTACAGGTATTGATCAGATAAATATCCGCCCCTTCTTCAAAAGGAACGATCTCATATCCTGCTTTCTCCAGAAGCTGCTGCATGGCCTCTACTTCATATGCATTTACTTTGCAGCCCAGATTGTGAAGGGCAACTTTTTTACTCATATTTTACCTCGATCATTTTTTTAATTGTTTTAATTTTTTCAGACTTTGCCAGAGTTTTTAACCGAAATTTCATTATATTTCCCTTGACTTTTTCAGGGGGTACAGGTAAGATTACTGTTGAAAGAACATAAAAGGAGGATTAATCATCATGAAAACATTAAAGATTTCCCTGAATTCCATCGATAAAGTGAAGGCATTTGTGAACGAAATCAGTAAATTCGACTGCGATTTTGATCTGGTATCCGGAAGATATGTAATCGATGCCAAATCTATCATGGGTATTTTCAGCCTTGATCTTTCCAAACCGATCAACCTGAACATTCACGCAGAAGGAAGTACTCTTGATTCTATCCTGGCTGTTGTTACGCCATATGTCATTGAGTGATTCTGCATCGTTCCGGTTTCTGACCGGACACATCAGACAGTTTTAAAACAGCTTCATTGTGCAACCACATATGAAGCTGTTTTTTTGTACCTTTTTTCAGGATCTGTTACTGAATTTCAATGATTTCTGTTGTAGCCAGTGCTTCTTCCATCAGCTGATCGATCTTCTCGCTCAGTTTCTCCTCAGATCTGCGGATCACCTTGAGGTTCGGCTTTGTTACAGGATGTTTTGCAACAAAGATCGTACAGCAGTCTTCGAACGGCTGGATGGATGTCTCAAATGTATTGATCTTTCTGGAAATCTGAACGATTTCTTCTTTATCAAAGCCGATCACCGGACGATATACCGGAAGTTCACACGCTTCGTCTGTCGCAGCAAGACTCTGCAGGGTCTGGCTTGCCACCTGACCAATACTCTCACCTGTGATAAGTCCAAGACATTTATCCTTGCGAGCAAAATGCTCTGCGATACGCATCATATAACGACGCATGATGATCGTCAGTTCCTCATGCGGGCACTGATCGTAGATATAAAGCTGAATATCTGTAAAGTTGACTACGTGAAGTCGGATCGGTCCGCTGTAGCGGGCTACCAGCTTCGCAAGATCTACAACCTTCTGTTTCGCACGCTCACTGGTATACGGCGGAGCATGGAAATAAACTGCCTCTATCTTGACACCGCGCTTTGCGATCATATATCCGGCAACAGGGCTGTCAATACCTCCGGAAAGAAGAAGCATGGCCTTTCCGTTTGTTCCGATCGGCATTCCTCCCGGACCCGGAATAGTTTCGGAATATACATAAATCTTGTCTCGAATCTCTACGGATAAGGTCATCTCCGGATGATGCACATCTACAGAAGCCTGCGGGAACGCATCCAGGATTTTCTCTCCGATCCCTGCGCTGACTTCCATGGAAGTAATCGGATAGGATTTCTTTGCTCTTCTTGTATACACCTTAAAGCTTCCTGCATATCCAGGATATCTTGCTTCCATATATGCCACGACATCCTGTGCCATCTGTTCAAATCCCTGATCCTCATAGATCACAACCGGGCTGATGCCCACAATACCGAATACTCGCTGCAGTGCCTCTACCGCTTCATCAAAATCATATTTCTCCGGGCAGAACACATATACACGGCCCTGCTCCTTTGTTACTGTAAATTCGCCCTCTACCGGCTCCAGAGCCAGTTTCATCTGTTTTACAAGGGCATCTTCAAAAAGATATCTGTTTTTTCCCTTGATGGCGATCTCTGCATATTTGATCAAAAATGCATGAAATATCATACTGGTATTTCTCCTCCTGTTTTTTTATCAGGTTTCTCACCTGAACTATATATTATTTTCTTGAATATCGTCTGAGCATCGGAACCAGTGTTTTCATGGTTTCCAGGAACTGATCCGCTTCTTCGATCGTGTTTTCCTCACAGAAGCTTAAACGGACAGTGCTCTCGATCTGATCCTTGGACATTCCCATTGCACTTAAGGTTGCACTTGGCTTTCTCTTGTGACTGGAGCATGCACTTCCTGCCGAAATATAGATTTCTTTGTCCTCCAGTGAGTGAAGCAGAACCTCGCTTCGAACTCCCATGACGCTGATGCTTAAGATCTGCGGTGCCCCCTCGCGAAGAGGCATTCCATTGATACGGATATCCTCAATCTGAGAAAGTCCCTCTGCGATATGCTCCTTGAGCTGATACATATGCTCTACATTCTCATCCAGATTCTTATAAATCTGACCTGCTGCCACGCCAAGGCCGGCGATTCCCGGTACATTATCCGTTCCGGAACGCATACCACTCTGCTGACCGCCGCCCAGAATCTGCGGGATGATCCTTACTTTCTCATTGATGTACAAAAATCCGATACCCTTTGGTCCGTGGATCTTATGTCCGCTGACTGCAAGAAGATCGATTCCCATCTTTTTGGGGTAGATGCGGTATTTACCAAAGCCCTGGATCGCATCCACATGATAAAGTGCCTTCGGACTTTTGGCATGAACCATCTTTGCAATTTCTTCCACCGGCATCACTGCACCGACTTCGTTATTTACAAGCATGGTGGATACCATGATCGTATCTGGTCTTAAAACAGTCTCCAGCGCATCCATCTTTACTCTTCCCTGCTCATCCACAGGAAGATAGGTGATCTCAAAGCCCTGTTCCTGAAGATACAGTGCCGGCTGACTGACTGCCGCATGCTCTACCGATGTAATGATGATGTGGTTTCCGTTTCTCTTATTTGCCATTGCACCGCCGATGAGTGCAAGGTTATCCGATTCTGTGCCGCCTGAGGTAAACAGGATTTCTTTTTCCTGCACCTTCAGAATACCGGCAATCGTCTTTGCTGATTCTTTTACATATTTTTCCGCATCTACACCCTTAAGATGCATGGCAGAAGGATTTCCGAAATCCTCTGTCATGGTCTTAACTACGATATCCTTTACGGAATCATAGCATCTGGTCGTAGCAGAATTATCAAAATAAATTTCCATAATATCCTCTTTTATTTCGCTTAGTTTTCAAGCTGGAACATCAGGACAGACAAAATCGCAAGT
Organism: Blautia sp. MSK17_66; assembly: GCF_020538025.1. Lineage (NCBI taxonomy): Bacteria > Bacillati > Bacillota > Clostridia > Lachnospirales > Lachnospiraceae > Blautia > Blautia sp. MSK17_66. The sequence continues at coordinate 39,016 of NZ_JAJBNQ010000013.1, read as the reverse complement.
CCTGCTGTCTCTGTGCGGAGAATTCGCCTTCCCAGAGTGATCGGCTTCGCTCCGCCTTCAATTGCTGCTTCTATTTCTTTTTCTTCAAATCCACCTTCCGGTCCGATAAAAATCCCGACAGACTGTCCCGGCTCTATCCCCGCCAGAATTTCTTTGGTTTCCTGCATTCCCCTGGCAAGTTCATAGGGAACCAGACGAACATCCATGGATTCCGCGTATTTCAGAGCTTCCCTGAAGGTGAGTACTTCATGCACGTTCGGGATCAGCATACGCTTGGACTGCTTTGCCGCACTCTCTGAGATCTGCTGCCAGCGGGCTGTCTTTTTAGCTGATTTCCTGCCATCCAGCTTTACCACACATCGTTTTGTCTCCACTGGAATGATTTCGTACGCACCAAGTTCAACCGCCTTCTGTATGATGAGTTCCATCTTATCTGCCTTCGGCAGGCCCTGAAACAGGTAAATCCGGCATGGGAGCTCATACTCCGGCTCCTGCGAATAAACGATATGCAAAAGCACCTCATCCGGCTCAAAGCTCTCGATCGTACAGCGGTATTCATATTTACTTCCGTCACTGATCCACAGTTCCTCTCCCGTCTTCATGCGGAGAACGTTGGAGATATGATTTACATCACTTCCTGTGATATGGATCTGATGGGCTTCTTCATCGATCTGATGCGGCTCTACAAAAAACCTCTGCATGAAATCAGTCCTTTCTTGCTGTTACGCAGACCCACTCACCCTGCTTTGTAACTTCCACCAGAGTAAGTCCGGCCTTCTCTACTGCCTCTCTGACAACCTCTTCTTTGACATCCAGAATACCGGAAGTGATATAATATGCACCCTTTTTCATCTGGTGAACGATCACCGGTGTCAGCGGCACAAGCACATCTGCAAGAATGTTGGCAGCTACAATATCGTACCTCTCATATCCGACTTCATTCTGTACTTCTACATCATCAATGATGTTACCGATCATCATATCAAAGGTGTCATCCTCGATCTGGTTCGCTTCTTTATTGTCCTGTACAGCAGAAACAGCACACGGATCCAGGTCTGTTCCCACAACATGACCGGCACCAAGCTTAAGGGCTGTGATTCCAAGAATTCCGCTTCCGGTTCCGACATCAAGGATCTCTGCTCCGCGGGTCACATATTTCTTGAGCTGACGGATCACCAGCTGCGTAGTCTCATGCATACCGGTACCAAAGGCTGTACCCGGATCGATGTGAAGGATCATTTTGTCCTTGTCTTCTTCTGCGACTTCTTCCCAGGACGGAACGATCAGAATATCATCTACATAAAACTGATGGAAAAATTCCTTCCAGTTATTGATCCAGTCCTTGTCCTCTGTCTGTGATTCCTCGATGGTACCCTCTCCGATATCCATAAAAGTGCGCAGCTCTTCCAGTGCATTTCTCACATCACGAAGAATACTCTCCTTGTCTGCGTCCTCCTCCAGATAAAAATTCAGATAGGCAATCCCGTCATCCTCCGGTCCATCCGGCATAATGTCAACAAACATCTGTGCCTTGTCTTCCTCTGTCAGCGGCTGGTGATCCTGGATCTCAGCACCCTCCACGCCAATTTCTGCCAGTGTGCAGATGATCATATCTTCTGCCTCTGTTTTTGTCTTAATGGTAAAACGATTCCACTTCATATATCAAATCTCCTGTCTTATTCTATACGACAACTTTACGATATTTACGGATTATCCAACTGTTCCATAGCTTAAACCCTTACTGTTCACTCTGTGCACAGTAACCTGGCAAAACCCATTCTAAATCACCATACAGGCACGAACAGCTTTTGTCTTTTAACCCTTCTATCTAATATACATGAAAGCACAAAAAAAGAAAAGAGGGAAACCCTCTTTTCCTTAAAGTTTCTGTTATTTTTAGTCCTCAAATGTCTCTTTGAGTTTATCCATAAAGCTCTTTTTCTTCTTTTCGTTCTTCTCAGAACCGCCCTTTTTTTCATCGAGGGTGACATTTCCACAGGCCTCATCAAATCTGCGAAGTGCTTCTTTTGCCTCCTCGTTGAGCTTGGTCGGAACCTGAACGATCAGTGTAACGTAGTGATCACCACGGATATTTTTGTTTCTCAGGGAAGGAACACCCTTACCCTTAAGACGGATACGTGTATCTGTCTGGGTTCCCGGTTTCACTTCGTACACAACATCACCATCAACAGTATTGATATGGATCTCACCGCCCAGAGCTGCCTGTGCATAAGTCAGTGGTGCGGTAGAATAGATATTCATATCCTGTCTCTGGAAGATCGGATGACGGGCTACATTTACCTCTACAAGAAGGTCGCCTCTCGGGCCGCCGTTTGTACCCGGCTCTCCCTTCTCACGGATGCGTATGCTCTGTCCATTGTCGATACCGGCTGGGATAGAAACCTGAATCTTCTTGCGCGCAGAAGTATATCCTGTTCCACGGCAGGCACTGCATTTGTCCTTGATGATCTTACCGGTTCCATTACAGTCCGGACAGGTCTGTACATTACGGACCATACCAAACATGGACTGCTGTGTATAGACAATCTGACCTTCACCTTTACATTTCGGACAGGTAACTGGCTGTGTTCCTGGTTTTGCACCTGTTCCATGGCAGGTAGTACATTCATCCTTCAGCACGATCTCCAGTTCTTTGTCACAGCCAAATATAGCTTCTTCAAAAGTAATATTTACACGGGCACGTAAATTGGCACCTTTCATTGGTCCGTTATTGGCACGGCGTCTTGCGCCGCCTCCGAACAGATCTCCGAAAATATCTCCAAAAATGTCTCCCATATCTGCGCCATCGAAACCGCCAAATCCACCGTAGCCGCCGGCTCCACCGCCACCCTGCTCAAATGCAGCGTGACCAAACTGATCGTACTGTCTACGTTTGTCTGCATCACTTAAGACACTGTATGCTTCTGTAGCTTCTTTAAACTTTGCCTCTGCTTCTTTATCTCCCGGGTTTACGTCCGGATGATATTTTTTGGCTAATTTTCGGTACGCGCTCTTCAGTTCTGAATCACTGGCAGTCTTGCTGACACCCAGGACCTCATAGTAATCTCTTTTATCAGCCATCTTTTCTCTTTCCTATATGCTTTAGTTTTAGTTCTTAACTGTTCAGTATCCTCTACCTTCTGAATAGTTACTTTAGTTCTTATATCCAAGATGCCTCCCGTGCAGACCTGACATCTGCACCGGAGGCTTTATGATTATTTAATCTGTTTCTCAGTAACTTTTAGACCTCTTTGTAGTCAGCGTCCACAACATCATCATTGTAGCCTGCTTCATTTCCACCCTGAGCTGCACCTGCTCCCGGGTTCGGGCCAGCCTGGCCGCCTGCCTGCTGTGTCTGCTCATACATTTTAGCGAAAAGTTTCTGAGCACTTTCCATCATTTTTTCCTGAGCTGCTTTGATGTCTGCGATCTGAGCATCTGTCAGTTCTGCGTTTGCAGTCTGAGCAAGGAGATCCTTCAGTGCATTCAAGTCTGTCTCAACAGCTGCTTTGTCGTTAGCATCGATCTTGTCGCCTGCTTCTTTGAGTGCATTCTCAACCTGGAATACCATGGAGTCTGCATTGTTTCTTGTATCGATTCCCTCTTTACGTTTCTTATCCTGAGCTTCAAACTCAGCAGCTTCTTTGACTGCCTTGTCGATCTCGGAGTCAGACATGTTGGAACCAGCTGTGATTGTGATGTGCTGCTCTTTACCTGTTCCAAGGTCTTTTGCAGAAACATTTACAATACCGTTGGCATCAATATCAAATGTAACCTCAATCTGCGGAACACCACGACGTGCTGGCGGGATTCCATCCAGACGGAACTGTCCGAGAGATTTGTTGTCTTTTGCGAACTGACGCTCACCCTGTACTACGTTGATATCTACTGCTGTCTGGTTATCTGCTGCTGTAGAGAAGATCTGGCTCTTCTTGGTCGGGATTGTTGTATTTCTCTCGATCAGACGAGTTGCGATACCACCCATTGTCTCGATGGACAGTGACAGCGGAGTAACATCCAGAAGAAGGATATCACCGGCACCTGCATCACCTGCAAGTTTACCACCCTGTACGGAAGCACCAAGTGCAACACATTCATCCGGGTTCAGAGATTTGCTTGGCTCTTTGCCTGTCAGCTGTTTTACCTTATCCTGTACAGCTGGGATACGTGTGGATCCACCTACCAGAAGTACCTGGCCAAGTTCGGAAGCTGTGATACCTGCGTCAGACAGTGCACGGCGAACCGGCTCAGCTGTTTTTTCTACCAGGTCATGTGTCAGCTCATCAAATTTAGCTCTTGTAAGGTTCATATCGAAATGCTTCGGTCCCTCTGCTGTTGCAGTGATGAACGGAAGGTTGATGTTTGTTGTTGTTGCGGAAGAAAGTTCTTTTTTGGCTTTCTCTGCTGCTTCTTTCAGTCTCTGAAGAGCCATCTTGTCTGCGCTTAAGTCTACGCCCTCAGCTTTCTTGAATTCTTCGATCATCCAATCTGTAACCTTCTGGTCAAAGTCATCACCACCAAGACGGTTGTTACCTGCTGTGGAAAGAACCTCGATAACTCCATCACCGATCTCGATAACAGATACGTCGAAGGTACCACCACCTAAGTCGTAAACCATGATCTTCTGCTCTTTCTCGTTGTCAAGACCATAAGCAAGAGCTGCTGCTGTAGGCTCGTTAATGATACGTTTTACATCAAGACCTGCGATCTTACCGGCATCCTTGGTTGCCTGACGCTGAGCATCGTTGAAGTAAGCCGGAACTGTGATAACAGCCTCTGTTACGCTCTCTCCAAGATATCCTTCTGCGTCTTTTTTCAGTTTCTGAAGAATCATTGCGGAGATTTCCTGCGGAGAGTATTTCTTATCATCGATTGTTACACGATAATCTGTACCCATCTCTCTCTTGATGGAGGAAATTGTTCTGTCTGCGTTTGTTACTGCCTGACGTTTTGCAGGCTCACCAACGAGACGTTCTCCTGTTTTTGTGAAAGCAACTACAGACGGTGTAGTTCTTGCGCCTTCTGTATTAGCGATAACGGTCGGCTGTCCACCTTCCATTACGGCTACACAACTGTTTGTTGTACCTAAGTCAATACCAATGATTTTTCCCATGATAATATTCCTCCTGAATTTATTCTAAGATTTAAGACTATTAAATATTTCAATTTTTCCTTCCAGAATCAAGATGCTCAACGCATCTTTCGTGCTGCGCACTTACGATTCTGTCAGGATCGTGCCAGAAAAAGTAAATGTCTGCTTCGCAGCCGCTTCCTTTTTCTTTGGGCACGATCAGTTTGCGACTTTGACCATGCTGTGGCGAACTACGAATCCCTTGTAGGTGTAACCCTTCTGGAGTTCCTCTACAATGATGTTCTCGCCAACAGATTCATCCTCCACATGCATCACTGCATTATGGAAATCCGGGTTGAATTCCTTGCCGACAGCTTCGATCGGTTCTACTCCCATGCCTTCCATCGTAGTGATAAGCTGTTTGTAGATCTTCTGCATGCCATCTGCAAACGGATCACCTTCCGGAGCCTGTGCAAGACCTCTTTCGAAGTTATCCACAACCGGAAGCATCTTCTCGATGATGTCCTTCGCACCGATCACATACATACTGGATTTCTCCTTCTCTGTACGTTTACGGAAGTTGTCAAACTCAGCCATGCTTCGCTTCAGTCTGTCTGTCAGTTCTTCAACCTGCTGCTCTAATTTATTGTCCTTTTTCTTCTTGCCGAAGAAAGATGTTTTGGATTTTGTTTCTTTATCGTCATCTGCCTGGGCAGTTTCCTCCGCCTGTGCGTCCTGTCCTGCCGTTGCTTCCGGCGATTCTTCTGTCGGCTCGTTCACAGTTTCTGTTTCCGGAATATCCTTCTCTGTTTCTTCCTGCTCATTTGCCGCATTTTTATTTACTTCTGACACTTTTTTTTACCGCCTTTCTGCTCTGGCTTCTAGCCGTCTTCATTGCTTTTATTTTTGGTGAAAACCTGATCAAGTTCTACCTTGAGGGTCTTCAGACTGTTTACCACATTCTCATAATCCATTCGTTTCGGACCTACAATACCGATCGTTCCATGCATTCCTTCGCCCAGCTCATAGGTTGCAGTCACAACACTGCAGTCCTTCATAGTCGAGATCGGAAGTTCATCTCCGATATACACCTGAACTCCGGTACTGTCATCTGCCATACGCTCCTTGACTAGATCCACCAGCTGTTGTTTCTCTTCAAATGTGGAGATCAGGCCGGTCGCCTTCGTCGTATCGGATAACTCCGGATACTTAAAGAAGTTCGTGGCTCCTGACGTATAGATTTCCATATCGTCTTCATCAACATGAATCGTAGCTGCAACTGCATCCAGCACTCTTGCCACCAGTCCGCTGTGAATGCCTGCCTGTTCTTTCAATCTGGCGATCATGCCAAGGTTGATATCCTGGATCGGCAGTCCGTTCAGATTGGTATTCAGAAGCAGGTTCAGCTTCAGGATCGTCTCATCGTCCATCTCTTCATCCAGATCGATGATCTGATTTCGGATGACATTGCCTTCGCATACAACAACTGCTACCAGCTGCAATTCATTGACACGGGATAACTGAATAAATTTCAGCTTGCTTCCGCTGTACTGAGGAACGGAAATCATCGTCGCGTAATTGGTGTTGGAAGCAAGAACACGTGCTACTTTCTTAAGCACCTTATCCATCTTGTCAGTCTTCTCAATCATCAGATTACGGAGTTCCTCGATCTCATCCTCCTTCTCGCGCATCAGCTCATCCACATAAAGCCTGTAGCCCTTATCGGAAGGTATTCTTCCTGCCGATGTATGTGGCTGAACAATATATCCCATCTCTGTCAGATCAGACATCTCATTCCGGATTGTTGCTGAGCTGACATTCAGATCCTTATCCTTGGAAATCGTCCTGGATCCTACCGGTTCGCCTGTCTCCATGTATGTTCTGATGATCGCCTTGAGAATTCGTTTCTTACGATCTGTCAGTTGTTCATCCATGTTCCCAGCTCCTTTCCGTTTAGTCTGTTAGCACTCATCATTAAGGAGTGCTAACATCTATAGTGTTAAGATAGCACTGTCGTAATTATTTGTCAACAGATAATTACGAATTTTTTGAAAAAAACACAAAAATCACAGTTCAGACACAGATTAAGGAAATCTGACATTTCTCGACCTTCCCCATCTGATATCTTTCCTGTGATTTTTAATTTTTGTTCTGTTCTGTACAATTACAGGCCGCTTCTGCGGATGGACTCTACCACTTCTCTGATCTTCTCCGGCGGAAGCACCAGAGCGAAACGTACATAGCCCTCTCCATGAGGTCCAAAACTTGCTCCCGGTGTCACGATCACACCGGCTTTTTCCATCAGTTCCATGCAGAACGCCATACTGTCCGTCCGTCCTTTCGGGATTTTGGCCCAGACAAACATCGTTCCCTTGCCATTCGGGAGTTCCCATCCGATCTCTCTGAGTCCATTGCAGAGGGCATCTCTTCTCTCCTGATACATCTGGCACTGCTCCCTGACGCTCTCGAGCGGTCCTTTCAGTGCAGCGATCGCGGCTTTCTGAATAGGAAGGAACATTCCAAAATCAATCTGGCTTCTAAGTTTACGAAGTGCGGCAATCACATCCGGACGGCCCACCAAAAAACTGATCCTTGCTCCGGTCACATTGAAGGACTTGGAAAGACTGAAGAACTCCACTCCGATTTCCTTCGCACCTTCTGTTGCCAGAAAACTTCCCCCATGCGCCCCATCAAAGATAATATCGCTGTAGGCATTGTCATGGATGATCAGAATGTCATACTTTCTGGCAAATGCCACGATTTCTTCATAAAGTCCCGGCGTGGCGATACTTCCTACCGGGTTGGACGGAAGAGAAACTACCATATATTTGGCCTTTTTTGCAACTTCTTCCGGGATATCCTTTACATATGGAAGAAAATCATGCTCTGCCACCAGTGGATAATAGTATGGTATTGCTCCTGCCATCAGGCTTCCCGCTGCAAATACCGGATAACACGGATCCGGAAGAAGAACGACATCCCCTTCATCACAGAGTGCCATTCCCAGATGTCCCATGCCTTCCTGGCTTCCGTAAACGGTCATGACCATATCCGGTGTCAGCTCAACATCAAATCGTTTCTTATAATACTCACAGACTGCTTCCAGAAGCTCCGGAAGGTCTCTGAGGCTGTATTTCCAGTTGTTATCATCCATGGCAGCTTCTGCCAGGGCCTTCTTGATGTGTTCCGGCGTCTTAAAATCCGGTGTTCCCACACTCATATTATAAATTTTCATACCCTGCTGCTCCAGCTCCATCCGTCTGTTGTTCAGGGCCGCAAAGATTTCCTCTCCAAATCTGTCTAATCTTTTGGAAAACTGCATATCGACTCCCTCTTTCTACATAATGGTTTTATTTTATCACTCTCTCCATTACTGTACAAGAGTAAAGTGTAAATATTTTGCAGTTACATCACTGTTCTGCGATGCCGGACTTTAGGATCTTGTTATATATATATCAAGATGCCGGATTCTCCTTACGCTTCCAGTTCTTCCAGATTTTTCTTCAGTTCGATCATCTTGTCTCTGAGCTCTGCTGCCTGTTCAAAGTTCAGGTTCGCCGCCGCCTCACGCATCTGTTTCTCAACCTTCGTGATCAGCTTCATGAGTTCCTTACGGTTCATGGACTCCGGATCCTTTTTCAGCTTATCCTCTGTCTCAGCAACCGCTTTAGAAACCGTGATCAGGTCACGGACTGCCTTTCTGATCGTAGTAGGTGTGATTCCATGTTCTTTGTTGTATGCTTCCTGAATACTTCTTCTTCGTTCTGTTTCCTGAATCGCATTTCTCATGGAATCCGTCATCACATCGGCATACATGATAACATGGCCTTCGCTGTTTCGGGCTGCCCGTCCGATCGTCTGGATCAGCGAAACCTCTGAACGGAGAAATCCCTCCTTATCCGCATCAAGGATGGCAACCAGCGTGATCTCCGGAATATCCAGACCCTCTCGCAAAAGATTGATTCCAACCAGCACATCAAACACATCCAGACGCATATCACGGATAATTTCTGCCCGCTCCAGTGTATCAATATCCGAATGCAGATATCTGACCCGGATTCCCACATCCTTCATGTATTCTGTCAGATCCTCCGCCATTCGTTTCGTAAGAGTCGTGATCAGAATCTTGTGTCCCCTGTCCGTTTCTTTGTTTACCTCACTGATCAGATCATCAATCTGACCCTCGATCGGGCGAACCTCGACCTTCGGATCGAGAAGACCTGTCGGACGGATGATCTGCTCTGCACGCAGAAGCTCATGCTCCGCTTCATACTGTCCCGGTGTTGCCGAGACAAACAGAACCTGATCCAGTTTATTTTCAAATTCATCAAAACTCAGCGGACGGTTATCCTTTGCCGAAGGCAGACGGAAGCCATAATCCACCAGTGTCTGCTTGCGGCTCTGATCACCGGCATACATTCCTCCGACCTGCGAAACGGTCTTATGGGACTCATCTATAATAAGAAGAAAGTCGTCTTTAAAGTAGTCCATCAGGGTATACGGCGGCTGTCCCGGCTTAAGCCCGGTAAGGTGTCTGGAATAATTCTCAATACCGGAACAAAAACCTGTTTCCTTCATCATTTCTACATCGAAATTCGTTCTCTCGGCAATTCTCTGTGCCTCGATCAGTTTATCTTCACTTTTAAAATAGGAAACCTGTTCCTTCATTTCTTCCAGGATCGCATCCGCTGCCTTCTGGATTTTTTCCTGCGGCACAACATAATGGGATGCCGGAAAAATCGCCGCATGCTTCAGTTCATTTCGTATTTCGCCTGTCAGTACATCAACTTCTGTGATACGGTCGATCTCATCTCCGAAAAATTCCACGCGGATCGCACGGTCTGAATAGTTTGCAGGAAAGATTTCCAGTACATCTCCACGCACGCGGAAGGTGCCTCGGTGAAAATCCATCTCGTTACGGTTATACTGGATATCAATCAGCTCCCTGATCACATCGTCCCTGTCCTTCTCCATGCCTGGACGCAGGGAGATCATCATGTCGAAAAATTCTTCCGGTGCACCCAGACCATAGATGCAGGATACGGAAGAAACCACAATGACATCTTTGCGCTCGCAGAGTGCCGCTGTCGCAGAAAGCCGAAGCTTGTCGATCTCGTCATTGGTGGACGCATCCTTCGCGATATAAGTATCGGTGGACGGGACATATGCCTCCGGCTGGTAGTAATCGTAATAGGAGACAAAGTATTCCACTGCGTTCTCAGGGAAGAATTCCTTCATCTCTCCGTAAAGCTGCGCTGCCAGTGTTTTATTGTGCGCAAGTACCAAAGTTGGTTTGTTAAGCTTTGCGATGACGTTCGCCATGGTGAAGGTCTTACCGGAACCGGTGACACCCAGCAAAGTCTCGAACTGGTTGCCTTCTTTAAAGCCCCTGACCAGTTTTTCGATGGCCTGGGGCTGATCGCCGGTTGGTTGGTATTCAGAGTGTAATTTGAAGATTTGTTGTGAATTTTGCACAAAAGCACCTCCTGGTTTTTATATCAAAAAAGTTCGTCTATCAGGCAGAAAAAATAAAACTAACGCGAATGAATTAACACTCAAATGTAGGAGATATTATATCATGGAATTTAAACGTCTTACATTTATAAAATCCCTCAGAAATGTTCCGAGGGATTTTTCTTTCAATTTAATTTCTTTAACCATTCATCAGGTTCTATAGCTGACACTACAGAAGTCTCAAAGTCTGCTGTATTTCGAGTAATTATATAATTTGCCAAAACTTCCTCGGCACATCTATCCTGCAAACAATCTTCAAAATCTTTGAAGTTATCCATTTTGATAGCTTTCATGACTGCTTCCTGAGATGCAGACGCTACTTTTAGAATCTTGCAGACCTTTTCTAACCATGATCGTCTTGTCTCTGCCGGGACTTTTCTGAGAATGTACCACAGATTAGGCAAAGAGTGAAATGCCATATATCCCTCTGCTTCTCCAGATGCACATTTCTCCATCACATGCAACGCAGAATCGTAAAACGGTTCTCTTGCAACAAGAAAATCAATAATTACATTCGTATCAATCAATACTACCATATTTTTCCCTTCTTGCTGCTTCCAGCTCTGCATCCGGATCAAAGTTATCCGGCAAATATTTTTTTGCTTCATTTCTGGTAGCTACCAGTTCTTTAAACGCCTGCATTTTTTCATCTGGTTTCTGAGACGGATAGATAACACTGGTATATGTTTTCTTTGATATTAATCGCTGAATCACTTCAATCAGAAATCCTACATTATCATCGGACATATCCTGAATCATCTGAACAGCCTGCTCCTGTAACATAGTCATATGATACACCGCCTTTCCTTTTTTATGCAAATCATTATTTTCCTACTTTAATTATAACTGCTTTACACCTGTTTCTCAATCAATATTTTCCATGTATCAAATTTACTGTTCACTCCGTTCACAGCAACGGAGACAAAGTATTCCACTGCGTTCTCAGGAAAGAATTCCTTCATCTCACCGTAAAACTGAAAGAATAGTTTTCCTAACTTTTTCTGCATCAACAGGCTTCGCAATATGTCCGTTCATTCCTTTTTCAAATGCCTTTTTTCTGTCTTCCTCAAATGCATTGGCTGTCATAGCTATGATCGGAATACCGGCTTTTTTCTTATCTGCCAGCCTTCTGATTGCCTGAGTTGCCTTATATCCATCCATGTTCGGCATCTGGATGTCCATAAGGATCAGATCATAGGTTCCTGCTAGTTTCTGTTCCATCCTTGCCACACATTGAATCCCGTCCTCAACACGATCAACAATAAGTCCCATATCCTCCAGGATAAACTCTGCGATTTCCGCATTCAGGTCATTATCCTCAGCCAGCAGAACATGTTTTCCGCTGATCCAGTCTGTTTCCTCTGTATCCGGAGACGGATTCGTATCCTGCTCGTAGTAACCCTTATCAGCAATCCTGTATTCCATGATAACTGTAAATTTGCTTCCTTCTCCCAACTTACTTTCTACTTCAATGCTTCCGCCCATCATATCAACATACTTCTTTATGATTGGCATTCCCAGGCCTGTTCCCGCAACCTTTCCAGCTGTTGTATTGCGTTCCCGGGCGAAAGCCTCAAACAGGGATGGCAGGAATTCTTCACTCATTCCAATATCTGTATCAATTACCTGAGTCTGTATCCGCACATAGCCTCCCCTGTCACAGTCAAGCTCTGTGATCCTTATGGTAACCGTTCCCCCTGAAGCTGTATATTTTATCGCATTGCTGAGCAGATTGAGAAAAACTTCCCTGTTCTTTGTCTCATCGCAGATTACATGTTCATGCAGCACGTCATACTCCATCTCAAGATGGATTCCCTTTTTCTCCGCTTCTATCTGAAAAATTCTGTAAACTCCCAGATAAATATCGCTGATCTTCACATAATTTTCATCCAGTTCCATCTTACCACTTTCAATCCGGGCCATGTCCAGCACATTATTGATAATAGACAGCAGCAGATTTCCGGACTGTTCCATCTTTTCCTGATAATCCAGAAGCTTCGGATCTGTCAGTTCCCTTTTCATCAGTTCACTGTATCCTAGCAGGGCATTCATCGGTGTCCGGATATCATGTGACATATTGAAAAGGAAATCTGATTTGGCAGCATTGGCCTTTTCTGCTTGAATCTGGGCTTTTCTTGCTTTTATCATCAGGTAACCTATAATCAGTATAATAACCAGGGTCACACTTACAAAACTAATAGAAACTACCCGCAGATTATCCTTTATATAATCTGCCAGAGTAACCTTTCCCGGTGTGTTTTCATATACAGAAAACAAACTTGAAAGTCTGGACGCAGGCAGGGTCTGAATGGTTTTATTCAGGATATTCATTAATGTTGTATTTTCCCTGGTGACTGCAAAGCAGGAATCGCCGGATTTCGTAAGAAAAACGCTGTGCATTTTGCTGTCCTCCAGCGTCTTTAATGACTGTCCTGCCTTCACAACAAAGCAGTCTGCCTCACCACTTTGGACTGCTTTCTCAACCTCAGCAGATGAGTCATATTCCTTTATTTTCCAGAAAGGATAATTAAAAGAAATATACCACTTTCCTAGCAGGTTGCTTCTGCTCACTGCCACTGTATTCTCTTTATTTTCGTCAAACTTCTTAGCACCGGTGAGCACTGCAGCATTGACTTCAAAAACAGTATTTGACAATATAATATCGTTCTGCTCAGCTTCATATGGATTCTGATTCATATGAAAAATCATATCAATCCTGTTATCCTTTAATGCCTGCAGCTCTTCCTCCTGGGAATCAAATCCTGTCGTCTGAAATTCTATATTTTTTTCTTCCATACAGTCGGAAGCCAGACTGATATAATCGTTAAGAATTCCTACCGGTTCCTCTGACTCTTCATCCACCAGGCTGACACCCACATCATTTTTCAGATATCCAATCCTGACCGCCCCATGCTGTTCCAGCCAGTTCTGCTCCTCATCCGAAAGAGTTTCAATAGGATTTGCTGAAAGATACCTCTTATAAAGATCTTCTTCATAAAAAGGATTCTCTTTTTCTATCTTCTGCATTGCCTGATCCAGCTCCTCTTTAAGATCCGGGCATTTTTTGCTGACTGCAAAATAGTTATAGGAGCTGCCGATCAGAAGAACAGGAGAAATGTTGTCTCTTTCCCACTGTGGAGACTCATTTAAAACAAATCCGTCAATTTCCTGATTTTGCATTTTCTGACAGGCATCATCTGTGCTGGTAATATCAACCTTTTGCGTGTCCACTCCATGACCTTTCTCCCACTCATAGAACCGTCTTGTAGAAAGTGTATCCGGCATCACCCCGATCCTCTTCCCATTCAATGTAGTCAGATCTGAAACTGAGATATCTGTATCAGAAGGATTTATATAAAGGTAATATTTCTCCTCGCCCATAGGCAGTTCTGAAAAGAGCATGGAAGTGGAACGTTCCTCTGCATAGGAGATACCTCCCAGCAGATCGATTTCTCCACTTTTCAGCATGCTCATCAGTTCGGCCCAGTTTCCCTCCACATATTCATACTTCCATCCGGTATGTGCAGCCACTGTCTGCTGATATTCGTAACAGTAGCCTCTCTTCTCACCGTTTGGTTCTGTGGTATTATAGGTGCCCTCATACCAGCCTACTCTGACTGTCCGACTTTTTGCTTCCTCTGCTGATACAGGAAGAGTAAGTACAGTAATATATAAAACAAGGCATAATAAAATACAGATATACCTCTGTACATTTATCTTAAACTTTTTCATATAGCTCTCTCCAAATTATTCGATATCTGTTCCTGTAAGAATATCCTTTCTCTTACCGATAGCAGTGCATATCCTGTTTCTCTATTGTACCAAGATGTCTGCTCTTCGGCTAGCCCTAAATATGCAAAGGTTCTACTTTTTTCATAACTTCCAAAACTGCCCGGATCACTTTACCATGGAGTTGTAGATTTTTTCGGACTGAAAAATATCGGACAAAAAAGTAAAAAAATTGCGATGCATAGCCCTTTTTTACCACACATCGCAATCTTTTAATCTACAATACTTTGGAAAGAAACTCCTTCGTCCTTTCTTCTTTGGGATTTCCAAACAGTTCCTTCGGGTTTCTGTCCTCAAGGATCACCCCGTTGTCCATAAAGAGTACCCGGTCACTGACTTCCCTTGCAAATCCCATCTCATGGGTAACAACCAGCATGGTCATGCCTTCTTTTGCAAGTTCTTTCATAACCTCAAGAACCTCCCCGACCATCTCCGGATCAAGGGCTGATGTCGGTTCATCAAACAGCAGTACTTCCGGGTTCATCGCCAGTGCTCTGGCAATCGCAACCCTCTGCTTCTGTCCGCCGGAGAGCTGTCCCGGATAAACATCCGCTTTCTCCTCAAGTCCCACTCTTTTCAGAAGCTTCCTGGCCCTCTGGTCTGCCTCTTCTGCCTTCCATTTGCCGAGGCGTACCGGCGCAAGCGTAATATTTTTTAATACGGTCATGTTCGGAAAAAGGTTGAAATGCTGAAAAACCATACCCACATTTTCTCTGAATTTATCAACATTCAGTTTCGGATCCAGAATCTGCTGCCCGTTTACTATGATCTCACCTTCCTCCGGTTTTTCCAGGAGATTCAGACAGCGCAGGAAAGTGGATTTTCCGGAACCGGACGGACCAATGATACAGATACACTCACCTTTGTTTACATGAGTTGTGATTCCCTTTAATACGTGTATGTCCCCGAAGGACTTTTTCAGATTCTTAACATCAATCACTTTCTCTCAGTCTCCTTTCAAATCTCTTCAGAAGAATGCTCAGGCATTTCACGATCAGATAATACATGATACCTGCTGCGACCAGCGGAATGAACATCTGATAGGTACGGGAAGAAACATAGCTTGCCGCTTTCGTCAGATCCATGATTCCTACATAACCCAAAATAGAAGTCTCTTTGATCAGCTGGATAAACTCATTGCCCATTGCCGGAAGGATTGTTTTTACTGCCTGCGGAATGATAATGAAACGCATGGTGTCTTTATATCCCAGACCAAGAGAACGGCCTGCCTCACTCTGACCTTTGTCTACAGACAAAATACCTCCACGGATAACCTCGGAAACATATGCACCACTGTTAATGCCGAAGCTGGCCACTGCCGCCACATATCCCAGTCTGCTGTGGAATACTGCAAAATAAATAATCATCAGCTGAAGAACCGACGGTGTTCCACGAATCACATCAACATAAATATCGGCGATTGTCGAAGGAATGGTTTTTCGGCCTTTTTTTGCGGCTCCAAGGCGTACCAGAGCCACCACAAGACCGATCAGAATACCCACGATCACGGACAGAAGTGAAACGACCAGTGTAATTCCAAGACCGTTGATATAAAACTTCCAGCGATTATCCTGAAGGAAAATAAAGCTTAAAAGTCCCAGGAATCCGTCTGCTGCAGCTACATCGGTCACATCATCGCTATTATCCACTGTATCTACAAAATATTTCTGGTAAAGATCATCGTAAGCACCGGATTTCTTAACCTTTGCGAGTCCGTCATTGATGATCTGAACAATCTCTGCATTTCCCTTTTCAATACAGAAAACGGTATCCTCAGCTGTACTTGGCACAGACTCATACTGCAGATCAGAATTCTGTTTGCAGTAGATTTCAGCCATGATATTGTCGATCAGGACTGCATCAGCTCCGCCGTTTTTCAACTCCATCACCGCACTGGAAGCATTTTTGAATCTTTTTACCCTGGCATCTTTGACTTCACCGTAATCTGTAGTCTCGCCGGATGCGATCATATCACTCTGTGCACCCTCCAGAACTGCAACGGTCTTTCCTGACATCTCCTCAAAATCTTTGATCGGATTATCCTTACGGCTGACAATGCATTGTGTACCCGTATAATAGACATCAGAAAAATCTACGCTCTTTTTGCGATCCTCGGTAGGTCCTATTCCGGCAGCGATCACCTGCACATCACCAGCCTCCATGGAACCCATCAGGGAATCGAAAGGCATATCCTTCCACACCAGCTTCACATTTTCTTCCTGGGCAATAGCCTCCAGAAGATCGTAGTCAAAACCTGTAATATTTCCATCATCGTCCAGATATTCAAACGGTGAATACTCTGCATTCGTTCCTACGATGATGGTCTGCTGATCCGCCGCTCTTACTGGCACTGTGCTGCCGAAATATACTGGCAGAGCCATGATCATACACAGTACAAAGCAAATAAGAGCTCTGCTTTTTCCATTGCGTTCCATTGTTTTTCCTCCTGTTATTCGTATTTTTTTCCGTAGCCAAAAGCGCCTTCCATGCCACAAATGCCCGCAGCAAAGACAGATGCTTCTTCAAGGCTCTCACGGATCGCAGTTTCCTCATCCATGCCATCTTTTACTCTTCCAATATATCCGGTAAGGAAAGAGGCGATAAGGGAATCTCCCGCGCCGAGAGTGTCTTTTACTTCTGTAAGAGGAGCCGCTTTCTGAGCAAAAAATTTCTCACCGTTATAAAGGATGCAGCCTTTCGCACCTCTGGAAGTCATGGCAAGCTTTGGTCCCATGGAGATAATCTTTTTCAGATGTGCTTTTGCCTCCTCATCGGTTCCATCAAAAGAACAGAACGCATATGTAACATCCGGTGCTGTTTTTTCATAATATTCTTCTGTGGAATCATCAGAAAAATCAAAGGAAACCGGAATTCCGGCCTCTTTGATCTTGTGGAGTTCGCTCTCAGTAAAAGAATAATTTCCACTATGTACTACATCGAAGCCTTTCATATATTCCACATCAGAATCATCGAGGATATATGGTGTTTTACCACGAATGCCGCCTTCATTAAAGTCCAGGAACTCACGGTCTCCGTCCTTTAATGTAATTCTGGAATATCCGTTTTCACCGTGAAGCTGTTCACACTTTACAGTTTCCACACCAATTTTTTCCAGAGCATCCATGATCAGTTCCGCCCAGTCATCATCTCCAAAATATCCCATGTAGGCTGTTTTTTCACAGCCTGCCATTTTTCCGTAAACGCTGACATTTACGCAGTTACCGCCTGGATACATGGTCTTCAGATGATCATAGATATCTACAACATTATCTCCAAAACCAAGGAGTTTGGTACTGTATCTGCTCATTTTTTCTCCTTTCCCTGTGCACAGGCACAGCAGCATTTTTAGTATTCCACAACACCCATATATCTTCTCATATCCAGCGGATGACGGCGTTTATCCTGCAGTGCGGTACGGTAAACCGTTGTCATGGTATAGAAAAGCATTGGTGTAAAATATTCCACACAGCTGTCATCGATCGCTGCCATTCCAAGCTTGTCTGCATCGATCACTTCATATTTTTTTCCATATTTCTCGAGGAAGGTCAGAACACGTTCATCCATCATACGGTTTCTTCCACGACTCATCATAAGGATATAAAGGTGATTCTCATCTGTCACCTCAAACGGTCCGTGGAAATATTCTGCACTGTTCAGATATCCGCAGTCCATCCACTGCATTTCCTGAAGGGAGCAGATAGCAAAACCATACGCCTGTGAATAAGATGCTCCTGATGCCATAATATAAAGATTCGGCTCCTCAGAATATTTTTCTGCAAAAAGCCATGCGGCATTCTGCTGATCTTTTACTGCTTCTGCAATGATGGCATCAATTTTATGAAATCCCTCTGTAATCTTGTCATAAAGCTCATATCCCGGCTCCTGGACTTTCATAAGTTCATTCAGAAGATTGAGAACGATTCCCTGTGGTTTCTCTGCCTCTTTTACTCCCGGCGCCCAGTCATATACGATGGAAATCCACTCCGTAGTATCACAGGCAGATCCCGGTGCATGTGTCAGGGTTACAACTGCTGCCCCTGCGTCCAGTCCTGTTCTGGCAGCTTCCAGGCATTCTCTGGTCTTTCCACTGTGTGAACAGATGATCAGCAGGCTGTCTTTTCCAAGTTTCTTCGGCGGAGTCAGGGCAAATTCCCTGGCCGGGATCCACTGTGCATCCATCACTGCAGACTCTGCACGCAGGAAATAATATCCCGGATATAAATCTACCAGAGATCCTCCGCATGCAAGAAAATACACGTTTTTAATCGTACCATGCTCTTTACTGATCTTATTTACAATTTTTACTGCGTCCATTTTTCATCCTCCAGTTTTCATGATCTTAATCTAAAAATCTTCAGAGTCCTTTAAAAATACAGGGTTTTGAAGACTTTACAGACTTGTTTTTCATTTTTCGCTTTTACGATTTACTTTTTTAAAGAATATAACATATTATAACGTTATAGTAAAGAGTATATTCATTATTTGTGAGTAATTATTCATGTTTTCCTGATGAAAAGCCCTCCGGATCCTGTATCTCACTGGACAAATACATCCGTACTATAGTAAAATACTGATTGTGAACATCATCAGAAAGGATTCTTTTCATGTTAAATAAAAATTCAATTCAGCCTCTTTATAAACAGCTTATGGATATCATTGCCAGCCAGATCAAAAACGGAACATACAAACCTGGAGAAAAAATCCCCACAGAACCAGAACTAGCAGAACTTTATCAGGTCAGCAGGATCACTGTGCGGCGAACCGTTGAGGAACTTTGTACCCAGGGGTATCTTATCAAACATCAGGGAAAGGGAACTTTCGTGAAGTCTCCTATGATCTTCCGCAAGTTTGAGACTCAAAAAAACATGAGTTTTTCTGAATCCTGCCGTCAGAATGGACGGGTTCCCCATTCTCATGTGCTGACCTTCTGCCGGAAAGCTTCGGATAGCATAACTTCTGATTTTCTCAAACTTGCCTCTGATGAGGAAGTTTTTTTCCTGGAGAGACTTCTTCTGGCTGATGAAATCCCTGTTATTGATGTACATACCTGGCTTCCAGTACGGCTTTTTCCGAATTTTGATCCAGATGCTGTGGAAAATGGATCTTTTTTTGAATATCTGAAGTCTACTTACAGATATTCCATTGCCGCTTCCAGCAGAAGTACGGTTTCTGTTACGGTTGCATCAGCAGATATGGCGCAGACTTTAAATCTTTCACCGGGAGATCCACTGATGATACTTGATTCCTACATGCAGACTCCAAAGGGAGAACCTTTATACATCAGCCGTGAATATATTGCCGGCTCCCGCTATACCATATCCTTCTGACCCATTTCCCTTGCAAATAATATCCTGTTACAGAAAAAAAGTACAGGACAGACGAAATGTCTGTTCTGTACTTTTTGTTATGCCATTATTCTACTTCTTCCGGCTCCATGCTCACGACATGGTTCCCGCCATTTCCCATAACATCAATATCGTACTTCTGTCTGTATTCATTGAAGTATGAGTAGTATTCCGCTGTGTCTGTCGGATAAACCTTGGAATCATGGATATGAAGATCCGGGTCTTCTTCTCCACTCTTCATAAGCGCCATCATAGCACTTGCACAGTGTGCTGCGATACGGCCGAAGCTATTCAGGATATCATTGAATACCGTTCCTTCTTCCAGACCACAATCGCCCTTGCTGAGTCGTGCGACATGATGCATCTTGAGTTCATCACAGAGGTTCGTGATGACCGCTCCCAGAGGAGCCACTCTCTGTGCTGCCTCTCTGTCATCTTTCATAAAGGCATTGCAGGTCACATTGATCTCCTCACGAACTGCCTCCATAACGATGTTCAGTTCATCCCAGGCTGCCTGGGAAAACTGTGTATGATTGTCATGCATTTCATTGGCCATATGTGCAATGTAAGATGCATGATCCCCGATTCTCTCAAAGTCATTGATCGTATGAAGATACAGGGAAACCTGTCTTGTCTGTGCTGTATTCATCTCACGCTTGGTAAGCTGGATCAGATAATCTCCAAGACGACTCTCGTACTTGTCGATCAGGTCTTCCTTACGCTGAACCTTGTCATATTTATCCTGCTGATAATCATTCAGAAGGTTCATCGCTCTGTTGACATTCTTACGCAGCTTCTTGGACATTCCGTTCATTGCACGGTGGCACTGACCGATGGCAAGTGCCGGATAGTTAATCAGACGCTCCTCAAGGAGGTCAAAGTCTGCCTCATCCTCCAGTTCCTCAGCACTGTCTTTGACCAGATAACATACCAGTTTCTCAAGCTTCGGAATAAATGGGAACAGAACCACAACTGTTGCCACACGGAATACGGTATTCAGAGCTGCAATGGTTACAGGAGTCATGATCATATCCATAAATTCGAAATGAACGACTGCATTGACTGTGTAAAAGATCACGGACCACAAAATCAGACCAAACAGGTCATTCATCAAGTAGATCAGTGCTGTTCTCTTGCCATTCTTATTCGCTCCAATCGCAGAGATCAGAACCGGACAGGCCGCACCGACACCGATACCAAGTACAATCGGAAATGCACTTGCAAAAGTCAGGATACCAGTTACAGAAAGTGCCTGCAGTACACCAACTGTCGCTGATGCACTCTGAAGTACTGCGGTAAACAGAATACCTACCAGAATACCCGCGATCGGGTTGGAGAACATTGTCAGCATATCAATAAATACTTCACTCTCACGCAGAGGTGACACAGCACCACTCATCATCTGCATTCCTGTCATAAGGATAGAAAAACCAAGCATGATATTTCCGATGTTCTTATGTACAGACCGTTTGCAGAACATACGGAGGATGATACCAATCACCGCTACTACTGCTGAGATCGTTGCTGTGGAAAGAATACTCGCGATCCCGCCGGATCCCTTAATATAGGAAAGACAAAGAATCCATCCTGTAATACTGGTTCCGATGTTGGCACCCATGATGATACCAATCGCCTGTTTCAGTTTCATCATACCGGAGTTTACAAAGCCAATAACCATTACCGTTGTTGCTGAGGAAGACTGGATCACACTGGTAACACAAGTTCCCAGTGCAACTCCCTTCAGCGGAGTGTTGGTCATACGATACAGAAATGCCTCCAGCTTATTTCCTGCTACCAGCTTCAGGCCATCGCCCATCAGAGACATTCCAAACAAAAATAGTGCTACTCCTGAGAGTAAAGATAAGACCATTGAAAATATTGCCATAAGTTTCTCCTCTGTTGTCTTTTCGCTCTGCATGAGTCTGTGCAGAACCGACACCTTCTGTTTTTTACGTTTTCTTAACTTTCTTTTCTCTTAGTTTTAACATTGCCTTATTTATTATGCCATATTCGCGAGCTGATTACAATATTTGATTAATTTTATATCAAAAAAGCCTCCCGGATTTTGTTCCGGGAGGAATATTTTGTGCGAAATGAATAAAATCCACAGCCATTTCAACGACTCTATTCTGATTTATCGGATATAGATCCCATCCGCTCCCAGATATGCTCCCTTCGGGCATTCTGTCTCTGAGTGCTCTCCTGCAAGTTTGAAAGCCAGAGAATAGTCCTCCTCCATCAGTGCCTGCAGTAATTTGCGTGAAATTCCGATCCGAATCTTACGTTCCTCCGGTTCTTCATGCTTCTCAGAAAAATACGGGACCGTCAGTGCGATCTCTGCATTCGCACCATGAAGACTCAGACCGCTTTCCTTATCCAGAAACAGCTCACATATCGGTTCATAATACGCTCTGTAAAACTCTTTCTGTGTGAATGCAACCTGCTCTCCCTTTGCATCGCAGGCCGGTTCTCTTAAAATCCCGCACAGATATCCATGATCATAATAGGTCATGCATACAACTCCGGGATCCGGTTCTGCACCATTCACTGTACCGATCGCCTCCAGCTGCTGTGCTCCCTTCTTAAGTGCCTGCTCACGGCGATTACTGCCTCCCTTGGCTTCCCACACGCTCCAGTTCTCCTCGCCGGATCTGCGACCGATCATCTCCTGTCTCCATTCACTTGCAAAGAAATCAATAAATTCCTCCTGCTGTGGTGCATGGATCAGACTCAGATGTGTCAGATAATCAACATCGTACAGACGATTGCTGATCATCTTTGTCAGAAACATACCCATATAATAGGAAATCACACTTTTCTCCGAAGAATCCAGATAGGCGATCTTTTTGGCCTTTTTGAGTCTGTCGCCTTCTGTCTCCAGCGCTGTCTCCACCAGAAAAAGTTTATAAATTGCTTCCATTCTGCGTTTCTCAGGATAGAGTGCCGTCAGTCTCTGGATCGGCATCCCGCAGGTAATGATCGAATGAAGGAGTTCCTTATTTGAAAACTCCAGCTCTATAGTCTTGTTTATCAGCACACTGTCACTGCTGTTGTCCTCTGTTTCCAGCGATATTGTATAAGTTTTATCTTCTGTCAGGATCATTTTTTTCTCCTCGTATCTCTCCGCCCCTCAAAGGCGTTCAGTCTGCGTATATTATAGCATTTATCTTCTCTTTCACGCAACGATATTTCTCGAAAAAAATGACCGGCCTTTCATAAAAGCCAGTCATTTCGTGATATCTTATTTAGTTCATGTAAGCCTTGAGCCAGGCATATACTTTCTTCTGGCGATTCTTATAAGTTCCTACCTGATTTCCTGTATCTGTGCTCATTGCCTTATAAATATTGTCAAGCGTATAACCGCCTTTTGTTTTGCCAAGTACTCTGGTCACAGAGCCATATCCTCCATGATGGCGGATGTTGATGCACTCGCCCACTGCTCTTGCATCCGTTACCCCAAGTGCACGTACTTCTTCTTCGTATTCCTCGATCTGCTTATACATCAGATAATCCTGGCATTTAATACCTGCCGGTGATTTGATCAGATTTACGATGATCTTTGCTCTTCCGGATTTCTTGGATAACTTATAGGTTGACCAGTCTTTGTTCACAACATCATTCCATACATAATTCTTTGGATCATATTGCTTATAAGTTTCCGGGCTTGTTGTATGGATCAGTTTCAGAAGTCGCTGTGCCTCTGTCGCATACCACTGACCTGCACCGATCGTGATCGCATGCTCTGCCTTGCTGTTGGTGTAGGCTTCTGTGAAATCATCATATCTCTGATTTCCATAAATCTGTCCGCCTGTTTCCACAGCATAGAGGATTTTTTTCATTACTTCCTTCTGAGCACTGGTGAACTTCGAACCTGAAACAGATTTCTTTGGTGTCGTCACTGCGTTGCTCTTCTTCAGAACACCGAGATACTTGACATTACCAGCCTTCTTATAGGCTCTTACAGTATATATATATCTGGTATTTGACGCTGCAGTTTTGTCTGCGTAAGATGTTTTGGAAGCATCCACATCCGCTACAAGACTCCACTTACCACCCAGCTGCCTGTAAATGCGATAGCCATCTGCTCTGTTCACAGCCTTCCAGGAAACATTTACCTGGTTACTGGAAACTGCCTGGACCGTTGCGGTTGTGCCAGATGGTCTGGTTGCCCCAAGAACGGAAGTATATTTACTTAAAACATTCTTACCTTTTTCTTTGCAATATGCCCGTACTGCGTACTGGTATACCTTTGCCCCCGGAAGATTTCTGTCCAGATAGGTCGTTGTACTTCCTGATGTTATCTTGCGATATATCTTATAGGGTTTTCTCTGAGACTCCCGTCGATATATGATATAGCCATTCGCACCAGAAACCTTATTCCACTGGATTCTTATTGCCTGCGTTCCGGAAGAAGCCACAGCTGTCCTGACTGTCTGCTTTGCAATACCGGATGATGCCGCATTTACAGATATCCCGCTCCCCAGCAGCATCATAAGCATCAACAGCACTGAAAGTCCGTACATCTTACATCGTTTATGTATCCCTGCCATTTTCATATTCTGTTCCTTTCCAATACCCCACAAGTTTGGTTTCTATTTTGTACCATAGAATATTGTAATAAACTTTCCTGAAAAAGGCAAGCATATTTTACGTTTTTTTTAAATTTGTTACATTTATCTTACATCGCCTACAAAAAATAATGCCATTGTCCCCGGTCCGGAATGTGCTCCGATCACTGCACCGACATCATTGATCAGTTCTGTTGTGATATGATATTTTTCTTTTACTTTTGCCGCAAGAAATTCCGCCTCCTCACGACAGTCACCATGACTGATAAAGATCGTATCGCAGGATTTCGCATAGCTTCCGATCTTGGTATCCATCAGTGTCACCAGTTCAAGAAGTGATTTCTTTCTTCCTCGCACCTTTCCTATCGGAATCAGTTTGCCCTCGTCATCCACATGCAGGATTGGCTTGATATTCAGCATTCCGCCAAGGATTGCTGTTGTCCGGGACACACGCCCTCCACGATAAAGATGATTCAGATCATCTACGGTAAAAAGATGTACGATATTTTTTTTATGTTCTTCTGTCCACTGAGCAACGCTGTCGAAGTCAGCCCCCTCTTCCTTGCGGCGCTGTGCCAGATAAACCAGAAGCCCCTGTCCCAGAGAAGCGGCCAGGGAATCTACAACCCGGATCTTTCTCTCCGGATACTCCTCCATCAGTTCCTGTGCTGCGATACGACAGCTGTTAAAGGTTCCACTGAGTCCGGAAGAAAACGCGATATGAAGGATATCCTTTCCCTCCTTAAGATATGGCTCAAAGAGTGCTCTGACCCTTTCCGGATTCACCTGTGAAGTTGTCGGCATGCTTCCTGCACGCATTTTGCTGTAGAACTCCTCTACCGGGAGAAAGTTTTCCTTTGTATATTCTTTTCCATCCAGAGTGTAACTGAAATATGTGCATCCGATCTGATGCTCTTTGTAAAATTCTTCTGGAAGATCGGCATTATTGTCCGTGGTAATAACATAATTATTCATAGCTGGTCCTTTCCGGCATCCCACCTTGTTTCAGGCTGTAATTTTATTATCCTTTTTATTTTAACACACCGTCAATCTCTGCACCACTTAATTTTTCGTATTCAGGCTGTTTAATGCCGCCTGAAGCTGATTGTCCTCTTCATGTGTGATCTCTTCCTGATTCAGAAGCTCCGGAGAAAGTTCCACCTCTACATCCGGCCGGATCCCGGTCTTGTTGATGGAATTTCCCTTCGGTGTATAATAATTGGCTATCGTCAGTTTCACCGCACTTCCATCACTGAGCTGTCTGATCGACTGCACCACACCTTTTCCATATGTAGTGGTTCCGACAATCGTTCCAAGCCCATAGTCTTTGACAGCACCTGCAAAAATTTCTGATGCACTGGCACTGTTTCCGTTGACAAGTACTGCCAGCGGCATATCCAGAGGGTTTTTGCCATCGCAGGTTTCCTCACTCCGGTTTCCATTTTTGTCCTCCGTATAAACGATCAGACCCTCTGGAAGAATGTCTCTGAGAATATCGCAGACAACATTCAGAAGTCCTCCCGGATTATCGCGAAGATCAACGACCAGTCTTTCCATTCCCTGCTCTTTGAGGTCTGCAAAAACCTCCTCATACTGTTCCACTGTCACACCCTTAAACTCTGTAATCTGGATGTAACCCGTATTTTCGTCCAACATCTCGCCAAAAACAGACGGAAGTTCCACATTGCTTACCTTCACTGTAATCTCCTGTGTGTCTTCTCCCTTTCTCTGAACCGTAAGAACAACATCTTTATCCTCATTGTCCTTTATCATGGAAACAACATCCTGTAATTCCGTATCTGTAATATCCTCTCCGTTGATCGCCGTGATCACATCATCCACTTTGACCCCAGCTTCTTCCGCCGTGCTTCCCTTATAGCATTCTACGATCTGTACACCACCGGCTGTATATTTCTGCATGGCAACTCCGATACCCACATAAGATCCTTCTGTAGTAACCGACTCCTGCTCATACTCATCTTTTGTATAATATCTGGAATACACATCTCCCAGTCCGTAAATCAGTCCGGCATAAACACCTTCCTCCAGCTTATCCGTACTGATCTCTCCCAGATATTCCTCATCGATCATATTTTCCAGATATTTTATTTTCTGTGTAAAAGCCAGATCTGAAAGGATTTCATCCGAGCGGCAATACTGCACCGCCTTGATCCCGCCTCCTGCCAGCACTGTCAGAATAACACCTGTTGCTACGCCTTTTACATATGTCCCATGTTTCATTTTGTCCGCCTTTCCCCAAAATAAGATATGCGGCATATGACTCCTGCCCTTAAGGATGAGTCCATATACCGCATATCAGATGTTCTTATTTTATACTCTTAAATGCTTCCTTGAAGTCAGAAAGCTTCCAATCAGACCGATTCCAATGCCGAGTGCCAGCCCCATAGGCAGCAGTGTCTGATACACTTTCCATACCGGGATAAAATCCACTACTCCTGTAAGCACATTGAAGCGTGTCAGAATATATTCTACTGTAGTATTATACAGGAAATATAATACTGTAAGCGGGATTGCCGCGCCGATCAGTCCAAGCACCATACCTTCCAGAAGGAACGGTGCACGTACAAAGCCATCTGTTGCACCGATATATTTCATGATCCCGATCTCCTCCTTGCGGACTGCAATACCGACCGAAACAGTATTGCTGATCAGGAAAATGGAAATGATCAGCAGAATCGCAATGATGATCATAGATGCGTAGGATACCAGTTTATTAAAGTTTCCAAGTGTGTTGGCCGCTTTTTCCGACTGGTTTACCTCGCGCACATGTTCAAGGCCCTGTATGTAAGAAACCAGCTCAGTCTGCTTCTCAATCTGATTCAGATACACATGATAGTTTGCTGAGTTGACCAGCGGGTTATCATCCCTGAAACCGTTTGCCGCATCGGAACCCTGGAAATACTGATCTTTAAAATTCTCCCATGCCTGCTCTGCGGATTCAAACTCGATGCGCTCAACCTCCGGCCGTGCCTGGATCAGATTGCCGACCTCTTCCATCTGTTCCTGGGTGGTTCCCTCATCAAAGAATACTGTAACCGGAACCTCCTGCTCTACCTTGTGTGCAATATTGTCAACATTTGTTACCAGAGAATAAAAAACTCCTACCAGAAAAATACAGGCAGCCATGGTAAGGATGGATGCCAGAGAAAACATCCAGTTTCTCTTTATGTTTATGATACCCTGTTTCAGAGTATACCAGATCGTACTAGGCCTCATGATATCCTCCCTCTTTTTCATCACTGATAATGACTCCGTCATGCATTGTAAGTACACGTTTCTTCATTGCATTGACGATTTCTTTATTATGGGTTACTACCACCACGGTCGTACCCTTCTCATTGATCTGCTCCAGAAGCTTCATGATCTCCTCGGAAGTCTTCGGATCAAGGTTTCCTGTCGGCTCATCCGCAAGAAGAATATCCGGGCGGTTTACCAGAGCTCGTGCAAGGGCAACTCTCTGCTGCTCTCCACCAGACAGTTCATCCGGGAAGGATTTATATTTCTCCGCAAGTCCTACCTCCTGTAATACCTCCGGCACACGCTTACGGATTACCTTGGTCGGTCTTCCGATTACTCGCTGTGCAAAAGCTACATTCTCATAGACATTTCTGTCCTTCAGAAGTCTGAAATCCTGAAAGACAACGCCCAGCTTACGACGATATCTTGCCACGCGGCGGTGTTTCATCTTTTCGAGACGCTCTCCGCTTACGATCAGCTGACCGCTCGTACAGTCCAGCTCCTTCATAAGAAGCTTGATCAGGGTTGATTTACCGGATCCGCTGCTTCCTACAACAAATACAAATTCACCTTTATCAACATGCAGGTTCACATGATTCACGGCCGGAAGGCCCTTACCATATGATTTGCTCACATCTATCAGATCAATCATCTGTTCCTCCTCCTTACACTACAAAGCAAAAAAATGCTGCCAGAATCTCCGGCAGCACTGTATGCATTCTGCTGCATAAATAATTTAATGTTTTGTAACATTGTTGTAACATATCTTCTGGCAGAATGCAAGTATTTTTGTTGAATTCATAAAATTTTCATTGTTTTAGTACTCAAGGGTCTCCATGTACTTCATGTAACGTACAACCATCAGTGCGATCTTGAATGTGATCGCATCTTCAAATACGCGAAGATCAAGCCCTGTACTCTTCTGAAGCTTATCCAGACGATATACCAGAGTATTTCTGTGAATATAAAGCTGTCTGGATGTCTCGGAAACATTGAGACTGTTCTCAAAGAACTTATCAATGGTCACCAGAGTTTCCTCATCGAAATCATCCGGTGATTTATTCTCAAAAATCTCCTTGATAAACATCTTGCAAAGAGGAATCGGAAGCTGATAGATCAGACGTCCGATACCAAGAGAACTGTATGCGATAACATCCTTATCTCCGAAGAAAATCTTGCCTACATCAAGTGCCATTCTCGCTTCCTTATAAGAACGGGAAACTTCCTTCAGCTCATTTACGATCGTTCCATATGCGATATGAGTTTCCTCATTCTGATTCAGTCCAAGTGTATCAAGGATTGCATGAGACAGCTTATCCAGATCCGCATAGCTCTCTCCCTCTTCAAGTTCCTTGACAATGATAATACTCTTCTCATCAACTGCTGTGATGAAATCCTTGCTCTTGCCGCCAAAGAAGCTCTTCACATTCTCCATAGAGCTGTGATCCTTCTCCTGTGAAAGTTCCAGAATCATAACTGCACGACGAACATCTGCGTCAATATGAAGCTTCTTTGCTCTGTTGTAGATGTCCACCAGAAGCAGATTGTCCAGAAGAAGATTCTTGATAAAACTGTCCTTATCAAAACGTTCCTTGTATGCGACGATCAGATTCTGAATCTGGAATGCAGCCAGCTTTCCAATCATATATGTGTCCTCATCATCTCCATGAGCAACCAGAACATATTCCAGCTGATAGTCATCACAGACCTTAAAATACTGGAATCCCTTTACAAGCTGACTGTCTGCCTGAGATTCCACAAATGCCTGTATGTCTCCCGGCTGTATCGAAAAATCTGAAAATGTTGTTGCGAGCACCTTTCCCTCTGTGTCAATAATACAGAATTCTGTCCTGGATATTTCCTTTAATCCCTCCAGTGTATTCTGAAGTACCTGATTTGATATCATCTGCCTACATCCCTTCTCGCTTATTGTGCGTTTTCTCTTGCTATCCCCATACTACCTGTATATTTACTCTATTTTAATATAAAATCACCAAAAATAAAAGAGGAAAACACAACTTTTTTACAGTTTTTTTGTTAGTTTTTGCTATTTTTTGCTATTTTTCGATGAAACCTTCGCCGTGAACCTCTCTTGCGTCTCCCACGATCACAAAAGCCTTCGGATCGATCTCATCGATCATTTCCTTGAGATGGACCAGTTCCTTCTTTCCGACCACGCAGAAAAGCATCAGCTTATCATTGCCGGAGTACATTCCTTTTGCCCGGATTCCTGTAATTCCACGATCTATATCCTCCATGACCATTCTGGAAACTTCATCAGGTTTGTCGGTAATGATATAAACAGCCTTTGAAAACTTAAGACCTGCGATGATCCCGTCTGATACTTTTGTCACCAGATATACTGCGATGATCGCATAAAGCGCACGTTCCACGCCAAACACATACATACCGGCAACTACAACCGCTCCGTCAACAAACTGCATGACCTGTGCAATAGAATAATGTTTCATATATTTCTGGATGATAGCTGCGAGAAGATCGGTTCCTCCTGTCGTTCCTCCCCCAAGGAACACAAGGCCGATTCCCACACCCTGCAGGATGCCTCCATATAACGCTGCCAGAAAAATATCTTCTGACAGCTTCCATGCCGGCAGAACTGCCAGCCACACTGTCAGAGAGATATCTCCCATCAGAGCTTTTTTTACAAATGAAAATCCCTTTATCTTCGCTGCAAGAATAAACACAGGAACATTCAGCACAAGGTTTGTAACCCAAAGTGGAACCCCATTTCCATATAAACCCTTTGTTCCTGCTTTAACAATGATCGCAATGCCCGAAAATCCACCGGTTACCATTCCTGCCGCATCAAAACAGGAAGTAATTGCTGTCGCCATCAGACCGGTTCCTATGATGATCAGCAGGTATTCCAGATACCATGGTTTTTTGCCTGTAATCTTCATCCTAAAGTTCTCCCTTCTACTCCCCTGTCGCTGTACTGTGATAAAGTATCCCTTAACCCAAAAGAACGGGACACAGCGATTTAACTGTTTCCCGTTCTTAGTCTGCCCTATTTGGAAGGCTGATTTGCAAATTTAATAAAATGATAGCTCTCAACAATCTGGAAATATTTGATGATTCTCGGATACAGCGGTTCTGCTGCATCTCCAAATTCTTCTTTTACCAGAGCTGCAATATCTTCCACGGTACGCTTTCCATCGATCAGTGGCCAGATAAATGTCCCCTGAGCGTCCAGATGAACTTTGGTGTACTGTGGTTTGTTGAACAAATTCTGAGCAATTTTGTTAAAAAGCCCTGTATTCTCAACATCCAGTATCACTCTGCCCTTGATATCCTTATGCCAGTGAAGTTCTTCGGATCTTACCGGAATCAGATCCAGGTAGTTGATATCCATATTTTGTTTTTTGCTTTTTTTATTCTGTTTTCTCATCAGGCTTTTTTCTTTTTCCATAAGGAGAATTTCAGCAGTGTCAGAATCATGATGATCATGAGAACAACACCACCGATATTGCCAAAGTTAACAACTCCGGATACATCCAGGCTGATACCAGCAACTGCAAGGATAGCAAGTGCGATACCTACCAGACCTTCTCCGGCGATCATACCAGCACAGTACAGTGTACCATCTGTAACCTGATCGTTCTTTGTTTTTTCATCAACGTTCTTTCTGCCATCCATAAACATACGAACAACACCACCGATCATGATAGTTGCGTTCAGGTAGATTGGAAGGTAAAGACCGATTGCGAAAGGCATTACCGGAATTCTTAAGATTTCCATACCGATTGCAAGGAATACACCGATGAATACGAGTGCCCATGGAAGATTTCCACCCATGATACCCTCAACGATCATCTTCATCAGGCCTGCCTGTGGCGCCGGAACTTCTGCTCCGCCGTATCCCCATGCTGCATCCAGAAGATACAGAACACCACCGATTGCAAGACCGGAAGCAACAACACCGATCAGCTCACCGATCTGCTGTGTCTTAGGAGTTGCACCAAGAAGGTATCCTGTCTTAAGGTCCTGAGAAGTATCACCAGCGATAGCTGCGATGATACAGATTACGGAACCGATTGCGATTGCTGCTTTCATACCATCAATTCCAGTCTGTCCACTACTCTTGATCACTATTGTAGAAATCAGAAGTGTAGCGATTGCCATACCGGAAACCGGGTTGTTGGAGCTACCGATCATACCTACCATACGTGAAGATACTGTTGCAAAGAAGAATCCGAAGATTACAATGAGGAGTGCTCCGAGCGGATTAACCGGGATAGCCGGTACTGCCCAGATAATCACTACCATTGCAACGATACCGATCAGGATGAAGTTCATCGGAAGATCTCTGTCAGTTCTTGCTGTTCCTTTAACGGAACCGCCTTTAAGATCTTTCATAGAATCACGGAATGTGCTGATGATCAGCGGCATGGATTTGATCAGGGAAATGATACCACCGGTAGCGATAGCACCTGCACCGATATATTTAACATATTTGCTCCAGATTGCTGCTGCTCCTCCAGCTGCATACAGCTGGGAAATAGTTACACCCGGATCAGCCGGATACAACCATGTGTCTGGTCCAAACAGGCAGATCATAGGAATAATAACCATCCATCCAACGATAGAACCTACGAACATGAAAGATGCGATACGAGGTCCTACAATATAGCCAACACCGAGAAGTGCCGGATATACTTCCATACCAATTTCACCCTTAAAAGATGTAAATGCTGCAGAAACGTCTGCCGGAATCACCTTCAGACCATCAACTACGAATTTGAATACTGCTGCAAGTCCCATACCTGAGAATACAGTAGATGCGTTAGCACCACCCTCTTCACCGGCAAGAAGTACATCTGCGCAGGCAGTTCCTTCCGGATAAAGCAGTGTTGCATGCTCTTTTACGATCAGAGCGTTACGAAGCGGTACCATGAAAAGTACGCCAAGGATACCACCGCAAAGTGCGATCAGAGTGATCTCAACCAGACTTGGTTTGTCACACAGACCTTCTTCTGCCCATAAAAAAAGAGCAGGCATTGTGAAAATAGCACCTGCTGCAAGTGACTCACCGGCAGAACCGATGGTCTGTACCAGGTTGCTCTCCAGAATGGAGTTTTTCTTCATGATGACACGGATAACACCCATAGAAATAACTGCTGCCGGAATAGATGCAGAAACAGTCATACCGACACGAAGTCCGAGGTATGCGTTAGCAGCACCGAATACGATTGCAAGGATGACACCCATGATCACTGATGTCACCGTCATTTCTGCTGTTACTTTTTCAGCAGGAATATACGGTTTGAACTCTTTGTTGTCGTTCATTGTTTTCCTCTCCCTTGTTTTTTTGGTTCATTAACCTCAATCTATTATACGCGACTTCATTGGCATTAGCAAGAGTAATTTTATGTATTTTTTATATTTTATTCCCATTTATTTAACATTTTTTAGAAATTATGCATATTCTTATCTATTATCCATCAATTTCAAGCTGTTTTGTCAGATACCTTCCGACAATCTTTGAGAAGTTTTTGATATCACGGATATAAGCAAAGTCCTTGCCAAATATCTTTTTCTCAGTGGCAAGGTCTTTCTCTTCACCGGCAAATACTCCCAGAACACTGACTTCCAGATTCCTCAGATGCCGTATCTCCGTTGCCGTATCAGAGATTGCCTCCTGCCCCTGATAAGGTTTCGGATTTCTGGCGTTTGGACGGTTCACCAGCACATCATACGGCTTTCCGTCGCTGAGTACGATCAGGATCTTCTTTTCTTCCTCCCTCGCAAGAAGCCCATACCCTGCTGTCTTGATCGCCAGTCCGTCTCTGTTATTGGACGAGGTTACGTAATTAAAAATATTCTCATTGGCAGTTCTCGGATCATCATACTCCCTGAACCTGTGAAGGATCGTATAATCCCAGAAAGTACAAAAGCTCATCACCCTGTGCGGGATTTCCACATTACTCAGGGCTTCACTGATGATATAAGCCTGCAGTGCCACTTCACCCTGACGGCTCATCTGCGATCCGCTGGCATCTATCAGTACATCCACAACAAACTCCGATGCCTCACCTTTTAGTTCCTGCTCAAAAAACTTCGCATCCCGGCTTCTTCCGATCCTCCAGAGCCTGGACGGAACGATCTGCCCTCTGTCCGAGAGAACTGTCTGCGTTTCACTCCGAAGGACAAGTGACTTTCGAAGAGTATCCGTCAATACGGAAATGTTTCTCTTCACAATCCTGTGTTTGTCATGATACAGCCAGATATTCTTGTTTCTCAGACGTTTTGCATACTCATACTGATAATTCCGTTTTGCAGGATTCTTAAGGATCCCCTCCGTAAAATAAAGGCTGCAGTCACTGTGGACTCCCCGACACATCAGATAGTTGATCCTTTTTTCCTCCGCTTCACTGAGATAAGTTTTTCCATAATTTAATTCTACATAAGTATAGGCTTTTTCCAGCATCTCCGGCGTGACCACGGTGATATTTTTCTTTTTGTGACGTTTTTCTTCCATTTCTTCTGTCACAGAGCGATCTTCCATACCGACCATATTGGTTGTCAGCTGTTCCACATAACTCTCAAGAGCTTCCTCATACATTTCTTCTGAGAGAAAATCTTCCCAGGAATACTCTGTCAGTTCTTCCAGCGTAACCGCCAGCACCCGCTCAAGATTTCCGTGCAGTCTCTCAAACATCGGATCAACAAGCGCATTATACAGTTCGTCGATCACCCGGATCAGTTCCATGGTATCCTTCGCTTTTCCCGCCCGGATCACAAGCTCCATAAAGGGCACCATCCTGCGCTCCACCCTGTATTCTCCACCATCCAGTCTTCGCCTCAAAACAGCAACCTTCAGCCTTCCAAGGAGATCCTTCTGTGACGGCATCTCCTCAAATTCCTGATCCAGAATATCCTCGAAGGCCTCTCTCTGCATACTCCGGATCCCCGGACGTTCTTCGCATATTTTTTCTCCGATTGCCTCTTCAATGCAAAGCTGAGCAACGGCTGTCAGTTCACCCTCTCCTGCCTGAAGAAATACTTTTTTGACCAGATAAAGCCCCAGAAGATCTTTATCATAAAATCTTGCCAGGGCTCCCTGTTTGATTCCGTCGTAAAGAGCGATCGCCCTCGATCGGAGAAAGAGTGAAATATCCGGTTTCATATCCAGTTTATAATCACCGCTGACTGTCCACAGAAGATTGCGGATGCGGTTTTCCAGTTCCAGCCGGCTGTCTTCTATTTCCAGTGGTTCTTCTCTATTCATAGATATCCTCTCTGGTCCATTCTTTCGGAATCCTTGTTCGGACAACATCCTCTACGATTTCCTTTTCAAAGATATCAAAGGTCTTGTTGACAACTCCCATCTGCACAGCAAGAGCCGGTGAAAGTCCCACCTTAATGATCCTCATTGCGGCCAGCAGTCCACGAAGATCCAGTGCCTTGGTGGAAATCTCGCTGTTCAGTGCCTTGAGCTGGAGATCCAGAAACAGTCCGACAAACTGTTCCACTGCTTTTTCCTTCGCATCAGGAAACATTTCTTTAAAAATAAAGCCAAGCGTCTCCTCTGTCTGTGCAGGCATATCAATGACAAGGAAACGGGAAACCAGTGCTTCGTTCAGTTCCTTGGTTCCTGCATAGCCATAGTTCATGGTTCCGATAAATCTCGCTGCCGGATGAAGGTCAATCTTGTCATATCCCGGCACATCAATGGAACGACGGTAATCCAGTGTTGCATGGAGCACAGATACCGCATCGTTTTTGGCCATATTGATCTCATCCAGAATACCAAATCCGCCATACTCCGCACAGCGGTAAATACTTCCCTTCCGAAGCTTCACCTCATTATCCTCGAAGGTATCTGTTCCGATCAGGTCTCCGCTGCTGGTATTTACATGAAAGGATACATTGTAGGACGGACGGTTAAAAATATATGCCAGATTCTCAGCCAGAATATTCTTTCCGGTTGCCTTCGGTCCGGTCAGAAGCAGGTTCTGACCCTGAAGGATGGCCGCGATTGCCATCTCCAGGATCTCCTTTCCATAGAAGGGAATCGATGGCCTGATAATTCTTCCTGCCACTTCATCCTTTACCGGATAAGCCTGTCTGAATTCCTCCGCTCTTTTTATCAGCTCCGGGGAAACATTTTGTTTCTCCAGAAATTCTAATTCTTTCATTTCGCTACTCCCGAAAAATTATACTTCAAAAATCAAATCTCCATAAGAAGGCATCGGCCACATTTCCTTGTCAACCAGCATCTCCAGTTCATCAACCGGTTTACGCAGTTCTTCCATGATCTTTGTCACGGTATCTTTACAGTATACAGCACGTTCTCTTCCCTCCGGAACCTGCGGTATTTCTGCAACAGCTTTGGTAAGTTCATTCATGGCACTGCTGGTTTTCTTAAGAAGCTCACTGCATTTCTCAAGAAGCTCCATCTGTACGCTCACGTCGATCGGGCCTGCCGCCTTCACTGCATTGATGGACTCAGCCAGCACTGTGGTATATTTTATTACTGCCGGAATGATCTGCTTGGTTGCGATGTCGATCATAGTCTTGGCTTCAATGTTAATAGCCTTTGCATAGATTTCATACTGAATCTCTGCACGAGACTGCAGCTCTGTTTCCGTAAATACATGGAATGTCTCAAACAGCTTCACTGCCTTCGGTGTGGTAAGTGCCGGAATAGCATCCACCATGGACGGCAGATTCGGAAGTCCGCGGCGTTCTGCTTCTTCGGCCCATTCCGGAGCATATCCGTTTCCATTGAAGACGATTCTCTGATGGTCGATCGCATATTCCTTGATCAGATCATGGACTGCCATATCAAAGTCATCGGCAGCCTCGAGACGGTCGCAGGCTTCCTTGAAGGCCTCTGCCGCAATAGTATTAAGGACAACGTTGCACTCTGAGATAGAATCTCTGGAGCCAACCATACGGAATTCAAATTTATTTCCGGTAAAGGCAAACGGTGAAGTACGGTTTCTGTCTGTTGCATCCTTCATGAAATCCGGAAGTGTCTTAACACCCGTCTCAAGGATGGTTCCCTTCTTGCTGTGTGTTGCGGTTCCTGTGCTGATAAGCTGATCCATGACATCTCCAAGCTGTTCACCGAGGAATACGGAAATCACGGCCGGCGGTGCCTCGTTGCCGCCAAGTCTGTGATCATTTCCCACATCCGCAGCAGATTCACGGAGCAGATCTGCATGCGTATCTACAGCCTTGAGGATACAGGTCAGGACAAGCAGAAACTGAATATTCTCATGCGGTGTCTTGCCCGGCTCCAGAAGATTGATGCCGTCATCTGTAGTCAGAGACCAGTTGTTGTGCTTACCGGAGCCGTTTACTCCTGCAAACGGTTTCTCATGAAGCAGACAGCGCATACCATGACGGCTGGCTACTTTCTTAAGGATACGCATCATGATCTGGTTATGGTCTGCCGCAATGTTTGCAGGTGCATAGATCGGAGCCAGCTCATGCTGTGCCGGAGCAACCTCATTGTGCTGTGTCTTGGCTGTCACGCCCAGCTTCCAGCACTCTTCATTGACCTCTTTCATATAGGCAGAAATTCTCTGGCGGATGGTTCCAAGATAGTGATCATCCATCTCCTGACCCTTCGGCGGCATTGCACCAAACAGAGTTCTTCCTGTATATGTAAGGTCTTTTCTCTGAAGCCATTTCTCTTTATCAACGAGGAAATACTCCTGCTCTGCACCTACAGAAGGAGTTACTTTCTTTGAGGTTTTGTTTCCAAAAAGTCGGATAAGACGCAGTGCCTGGACATTGATCGCTTCCATGGAACGCAGAAGCGGTGTTTTCTGATCCAGTGCTTCGCCTGTATAAGAGCAGAATGCTGTCGGAATACATAAAGTTCCGCCGGCTGCATCATGGCGTACAAAAGCCGGTGAAGTACAGTCCCATGCTGTATAGCCTCTGGCCTCAAAAGTCGCACGAAGTCCACCTGACGGGAAAGAAGATGCATCTGACTCTCCTTTGACCAGTTCCTTACCGGAAAAACTCATAAGAACCTTGCCGTTTTCTTTCGGTGCGGTAATAAAGGCATCATGCTTCTCCGCCGTAACACCTGTCAGTGGCTGGAACCAGTGGCTGTAATGTGTTGCACCCTTCTCGATCGCCCATTCCTTCATCTCGTGAGCAACCACATCGGCTACTTCCGGAGAAAGTTCCTTGCCTTCCTCAATGGTTTTCTTCAGTTCCTTGTAAACCTTCTTAGGGAGTCTCTCTTCCATAACAGAGTCATTGAATACATCGCATCCAAAAATTTCTGTTACATTCATATAATCTGACATTTTTTTCTCCTTTGATTCTCATTATAGTTCTGCTTATTTATTCCCTGGTGCTCTTAAGATAAAGATTCAGAGCCTTATGATGATTCTCGATCTCCACCGATCTGTGATCACCGCCAAATTCTCCATCCAGAGTCCATGGAACCTCTTCCTCTGCCTCGATCAGGAGTTTCTTTGTTTTGAAAGAGTGTACAAGATCCGTATTATCCTCTGCCATCACAAGAGCCGTAATGATCTCCTGTAATTCCAGCGGGTTCTTTGGATTTACGATCAGTGTCACCTCAAAGAGTCCGTCATTCATATCTACATTCTTACCGGTGAGATTCTTAAAGCCGCCCACTGATCTGGAATTGGTCACCATTCCAACAATAAAATCATCCTCTATTTCTATTTCATCTGAAGTAACTTTCATATGATAGGATTTGATGTCAAAAAGACGCTTCACTCCCTCCAGCACATATGCCACATGTCCAAGAACGTTCTTCAGATCCTGATCTGTCTCGTAGGATACATCTGTAAAAAGGCCAAAAGCAGCTACATAGGCAAATGTCTGCTGATTAAATCTGCCGATATCACAGTGATAGAGCTCCTCCTCCATGATCATCTCTGCGGCTTTGACCATGTTTTTCGGCATAAACAGACTGTTCGCAAAATCATTCGTACTGCCGGCAGGAATATACCCGATCGGTACCTGACTTCCCGCCTCCATGATTCCGGTAACCACTTCATCCAGAGTACCGTCTCCTCCGCTGCATACGATCAGATCGACAGAGTCTGCATACTCCTTTGCTTTCTGGTAGGCATCCTTCGGCGCCTGGGTAGCCCGGATAATGATCTCATAATCATGTCCGCTGAAAATATCAACGATATCAAGCAGGTTTGTTTTGATCTTGCCCTTTCCTGCTTTGGGATTAAAAATAAAGAGCATTTTCTTTCCCACGGTCTGGTGTCCCCTTTCTTTTTGAATTCTTATGCATTTAATATCATACAACAAAACTTTTGAAATTCCTAGACGCAAATTTTCTATAGGTATCGCCAAAAAAATTTATGGTTGTTGTTCACTTCGTTCACAGCAGCCTGCTCTGATTATAAAGAAAAAAAATCCCCTGAAATTCAGGGGATTGAAGTAGCGAGAGGGGGATTCGAACCCTCGACACCACGGGTATGAACCGTGTGCTCTAG